>NZ_JACKSY010000041.1:0-522 GCF_025821985.1 Mycobacterium timonense
TCTGCCAGTCGGGTGATCCAGCCGGTGGCCGGGGCGAAGGCGACGCGGTGTCCGGCGTGGGCGGCGGCGATCGCTAGCGCGGTCGCCAGGTGGGTTTTGCCGGTGCCCGGTGGGCCGAGCAGCACGACGTTGCGGGCCTCGGCAAGCCAGCCACCGGCTTCCAGTCGGGCGATCTGAGCGCGGTCGACGGCGGGTTGGGCGGTGAAGTCGAAGTCGGTGATCGTCTTGATCGCCGGGAACCCGGCATACCGGATGCGTTGACGTGCACCCGATTCCGCACGGGCATTCGATTCCACCGCCAAGACCGCACCCAGGTAGTCCTCCAGCGACCAGCCGACGTCGCGGCCCTGTTCGGCCAGCCGGTGGTAGTGCTCGGCGATGCGCGGAGCCTTGAGCAAGCGGGCCTGATGTGCGATGAGCTTGTCGGCGTCACCGGGCGCTGACGGTGTGCGCTTGGCGGGCATCAGGCGACCTCCCCGGTTCCGAACCGCGCGTCGTAGGCACTCAGATCGGCCACCTCGA
>NZ_JACKSY010000042.1:0-197424 GCF_025821985.1 Mycobacterium timonense
GGCCATCGCGATGTTCCTCTCGGTAGTGATCCTTGGTCGTTTCACCACAGAGACTCACGCGATGGCCCTCTACATCAGCACCGACACGCCGCCACTATTTACACCACGCCCCGGGACGTTCCCCTTGCCGGATGCCAGCAACGAACGGATGTCGTCGAAATTTCGGGTGGTCAGTGCTCCACTCAGCGACACCTGGTGCGCCCACTGGTCGAACAGCCTCAGCTCCTCGTTCCGGTAATCCATTTCGGCGTATGCCGCGAGCTCTTGGCGGATCGCCTTGAACCGGTCGGTCAGGCTGGTTGTCATCGTCTTCTCGACACCCGCTCTGTTGCGGTCGAACTCATCGATGATCACTTGCGGCACTAACAGTTCCACGTGCCTGTCTTCGACGAGAGTCTGTAGCGGTCGCATGAGGCGCTGGCCGTCCCGGCGCTTGGCGAGGTCGAGCCATGTCGACGTGTCGACCAGCAGGTGCAGCACGGCGACGGGTGCCTCCGTTGCTTCAGACACGTCAGCCTCCAGGATGATGTCGGTGGTCGCCCGTAGTCTCCAAATGGTGCGGGATAGGAGAAGGACGACACCATCCCGCGCTGGTGCCGCCCCTCGGTCGACGCCGTTAGGCGTACTGAATCAGCTGCCAGGTAACCGACTTGCCGTTATGGGGCGGCATGCGGTTACCCTTCGCGATCGGAGCGGTAGTGCTGGGGTAGTCCAAGGACTGCCAGACCCCGCTCGCTGGACAAAGTTGACCAGTAGACGCAGTAATGGTGATCACCTCCTCTCCTCGCGTTCGTTCTGGACTGCGCCCGCGAAATGCGCAGCCCGCAACGGCAGCAAGGAGAGTGGCTGGGTTTCGAATCTGGCCAGTCGGCGCGACTGGCACAGCTTCACCTGATACTTTGACGGTCTACCACCACGTAGGTTGCAAAGCCTCAGGACCCAAAGCCTTCCCAGGCGCGGGCCTGGGGCCTTGCTTCCATTACGGCAAAGATATCGGACCGGGCGGACATTGGCCGCGCAGGCGCGCCGTGTCTCCGAAAATCCTGAGAATCCGCAATCATCATGGGGGATCGAGCGCTCCGCGGGCGCGCGACACGCCGCACGGATGGCCAAGAAGTTGTGACTGCTGAGGCAGAAGTGATCTATGTCGTGTCATCCACGCTGGAGCGCACCACCGCCGCGTCCGCCGCCCGGTGGTCGCAGAACACCGGGTCGCCGTCCTGGCCGTCGACCAGGCCAAGGGTGTCGCACCATGGGCAGCCCGCGATGGCCCGCCGTTGGTACGGCGTGACGCGTCCCGGCCGCGGCAGCAGCCGCCGCTCGCTCACCGGCACCAGCGACCGGGCTTCCATGATGTCGGCCATGTTGCCGCCGAAGTCGTAGAACGCCACCCGCACCGTGCCGGGCAATGGCTGGCCGTACTCGACGGCCGGGATCTCCACCGCGAGGCCGAAGGGCTCGTGGGGGTCGTCGGCATAGGCCACGTGCCCACCGCAGCGCAGTTGGCCGTACCGGCCGGTGGGTCTCGTGAGCTGCAAAGATGCCTCCAAGCGTGGTGTTTCGTCCAACCGACGATGGCTCGCCTCCGGCGAACATTCAAGGGGCAGAATTTGCTGGTCGGTGCGGCTGCGCCGCCCGAAGGTGCACGGTAGTTGCACAACGGAGGGTGGGGAGTCCTAAGAGACAGCGTCTGAGCTGCAAACACACTGAGTGCCCCCGGCAGGATTCGAACCTGCGGCCTTCTGCTCCGGAGGCAGACGCTCTATCCCCTGAGCTACGGGGGCGCGACAACGTTGTTGTTGCACCAATGGGCCCCGACAGCCTAACGCATCCGGATGACCGCTTCGTCACCGCAATGGATTCGGGGCGCGGGCACCTCAGCCAATAGGATGGACGCTCGTGACCCCCGCTGACCTCGCCGAGCTGCTCAGAAACACCGCCGCCGCGGTGCTGGCCGAGCGTGGGCTGGACGCGGCCGCGTTGCCGGCGACGGTCGTCGTCGAGCGCCCCCGCAACCCCGAGCACGGCGACTACGCCAGCAACCTCGCGCTGCAGCTGGGCAAAAAGGTCGGCGCCAATCCCCGCGAGCTGGCCGGATGGTTGGCCGCGGCGCTGGCCGAAACCGACGGCATCGCCTCGGCGGAGGTGGCCGGCCCGGGCTTCATCAACCTGCGCCTCGAGGCGTCGGCGCAGGCCGTCGTCGTCACCAACGTGCTCGACGCCGGCGACCGCTACGGCCACTCCGACGCGCAGTCCACCCACAACATCAACCTGGAATTCGTCTCGGCCAACCCCACCGGGCCGATCCACATCGGCGGCACCCGCTGGGCCGCCGTCGGCGACGCGCTGGGCCGGCTGCTGTCCACCCAGGGCGCCGGCGTGGTGCGCGAATACTATTTCAACGACCACGGCGCCCAGATCGACCGGTTCGCCAGCTCGCTGATCGCCGCCGCCAAGGGCGAGCCGACGCCCGAAGACGGCTACGCCGGCAGCTACATCAACGACATCGCCGCCCAGGTGCTGCGCCAGGCGCCCGACGCGCTGAGCCTGCCCGAGCCGCAGCTGCGCGAGACCTTCCGCGCCATCGGCGTCGACCTGATGTTCACCCACATCAAAGAGTCGCTGCACGAGTTCGGCACCGACTTCGACGTGTACACCCACGAAGACTCGATGCACACCAGCGGCCGGGTCGACCAGGCCATCGCCCGGCTGCGCGAAACGGGCAACATTTACGAGAAGGACGGCGCAACGTGGTTGCGCACCAGTGCATTTGGTGACGACAAAGACCGCGTGGTGATCAAGAGCGACGGCAAGCCCGCCTACATCGCCGGCGACATCGCCTACTACCTGGACAAGCGGCAGCGCGGCTTCGACCTGTGCATCTACATGCTGGGCGCCGACCACCACGGCTACATCGCCCGGCTCAAGGCGGTCGCCGCCGCGTTCGGCGACGACCCGGCCGCCGTCGAGGTGCTCATCGGGCAGATGGTCAACCTGGTCCGCGACGGCCAGCCGGTCCGGATGAGCAAGCGGGCGGGAACCGTGATCACGCTCGACGACCTGGTCGAGGCGATCGGCGTCGACGCGGCGCGCTACAGCCTGATCCGCTCCTCGGTGGACACCCCAATCGACATCGACCTGGCGCTGTGGTCCTCGGCGTCGAACGAAAACCCGGTCTACTACGTGCAATACGCGCACGCCCGGCTGTCCGCGCTGGCCCGCAATGCCGCCGAACTGGGCCTCATCCCCGACACCGCGCACCTGGAACTGCTCAGCCACGACAAGGAGGGGACGCTGCTGCGCACCCTCGGCGAATTCCCGCGGGTGCTCAAAACCGCGGCGTCGCTGCGCGAGCCGCACCGGGTGTGCCGGTATCTGGAGGACCTGGCCGGTGACTACCACCGGTTCTACGACTCCTGCCGGGTGCTGCCGCAGGGCGACGAGCAGCCCACCGATCTGCACACCGCCCGGCTGGCGCTGTGCCAGGCGACCCGGCAGGTGATCGCCAACGGGCTGGCGATACTGGGCGTGACCGCTCCGGAGCGAATGTGAACGTCCACCCCGCCGGTCCTCGGCATGCCGAAGAGACCCGCCATCCCGAAAGCCCGCCGCGCCCGCAGTCTCCCGAGGAGCTGTTGCTGCTCGCGCCGAATGTGTGGCCCCGCAACGTGACTCGCAACGAGGCCGGCGTCGCGACCATCGCCGGGGTCGCGGTGACCGAGCTGGCCCGCGAGTACGGCACCCCGCTGTTCGTTGTCGACGAGGACGACTTTCGGTCCCGCTGCCGCGAGATCGCGTCGGCCTTCGGCGGCGGCAACAACGTGCACTATGCCGCCAAGGCCTTCCTGTGCAGCGAGGTGGCCCGCTGGATCGACGAGGAAGGCCTGTCACTCGACGTGTGCACCGGCGGCGAACTGGCCGTCGCCCTGCACGCCGACTTCCCCCCGGAGCGAATCACCTTCCACGGCAACAACAAATCCGTCGCGGAGCTGACGGCCGCGGTCAAAGCCGGTGTGGGGCATGTCGTTTTGGACTCGATGACCGAGATCGAGCGGCTGGACGCCATCGCGGCCGACGCGGGCATTGTCCAGGACGTCTTCGTGCGTCTCACCGTCGGTGTGGAGGCCCACACCCACGAGTTCATCTCCACCGCGCACGAGGACCAGAAGTTCGGGCTGTCCGTGGCCAGCGGTGCGGCGCTGGCCGCCGTCGGCCGGGTTTTCGACACCGAACACCTGCGGCTGGTCGGCCTGCACAGCCACATCGGTTCGCAGATCTTCGACGTCGCCGGCTTCGAACTCGCCGCTCGCCGCGTCATCGGCTTGCTGCACGACGCGGTCGAGCAGTTCGGCGTCGAGAAAACAGCGCAGATAGCCACCGTGGATCTCGGTGGGGGACTTGGCATTTCGTACCTAGCCGCGGACGATCCGCCGCCGATGGGTGAGCTGGCGGGCAAGCTGAGCGCGATCGTGCAGCACGAGTCCGCGGCGGTGGGGCTGCCGACACCGCGGCTGGTGGTCGAGCCGGGACGGGCCATCGCCGGCCCCGGCACGATCACCCTCTATGAGGTGGGCACCGTCAAGGACGTCGACGTGAGCGCCACCGCGCACCGGCGCTACGTGAGCGTGGACGGCGGCATGAGCGACAACATCCGCACCGCGCTGTATGACGCCCAGTACGACGCCCGGCTGGTCTCCCGGGTCAGCGATGCACCCGCCGAGCTGGCCCGGATCGTCGGAAAGCATTGCGAGAGCGGCGATATCGTGGTTCGAGACACCTGGGTCCCCGGCGATCTGAGGCCCGGCGACCTGATCGGGGTGGCCGCCACCGGCGCCTACTGTTATTCGCTGTCGAGTCGGTACAACATGGTCTGCCGCCCGGCCGTCGTCGCGGTGCGTGACGGCCGCGCACGTCTGGTGCTGCGCCGCGAGACGGTCGACGATCTACTGAGTCTGGAAGTGAGGTGAGCTGTGCCCCGTGACGAAAAGCCGGTCGGTGTAGCGGTACTCGGGTTGGGCAACGTCGGCAGCGAAGTCGTCCGCATCATCGAGGACAGCGCCGGTGACCTGGCGGCCCGCATCGGTGCGCCCCTGGTGCTGCGGGGCGTCGGGGTGCGCCGCGTCGCCGACGACCGCGGTGTTCCGGTCGAGCTGCTCACCGACGACATCGAAGGACTCGCCGCGCGCGACGACGTCGACATCGTCGTGGAGTTGATGGGGCCGGTGGAACCGTCCCGCAAGGCCATCCTGTGCGCGCTCGAGCACGGCAAGTCGGTCGTCACGGCCAACAAGGCGCTGCTGTCCACTTCCACCGGCGAGTTGGCACAGGCCGCCGAAAGCGCGCACGTGGACCTGTATTTCGAGGCCGCCGTGGCCGGCGCCATCCCGGTGATCCGGCCGCTGACCCAGTCGTTGGCGGGTGACACGGTGCTGCGGGTCGCCGGCATCGTCAACGGCACCACCAACTACATCTTGTCCGCGATGGACAGCACCGGCGCCGACTACGACACCGCGCTGGCCGAAGCCAGCGACCTGGGCTACGCCGAGGCCGACCCCACCGCCGACGTCGAGGGGTACGACGCCGCGGCCAAGGCCGCGATTCTGGCGTCGATCGCGTTCCACACCCGGGTGACCGCCGACGACGTCTACCGGGAGGGCATCACCAAGATCACCCCGGCCGACTTCGCCTCCGCCCGCGCCCTGGGCTGCACCATCAAACTGCTGTCCATCTGCGAACGCATCACCGGCGACGATGGCCAGGAACGGGTTTCGGCGCGCGTCTACCCGGCGCTGGTGCCGCTGTCCCATCCGCTGGCCACGGTCAACGGCGCCTTCAACGCGGTGGTGGTCGAGGCCAGGGCCTCCGGCCGGCTGATGTTCTACGGCCAGGGCGCCGGTGGGGCGCCGACGGCGTCCGCGGTGGCCGGTGACCTGGTGATGGCCGCACGAAACCGGGTGCTGGGCAGCCGCGGCCCGCGGGAGTCCAAGTACGCCCAACTCCCGGTCGCGCCAATGGGTTTCATCTCCACCCGCTACTACGTGAGCATGAACGTGGCCGACAAGCCGGGTGTGTTGTCGTCGGTGGCGGCTGAATTCGCCAAGCGCGAGGTGAGCATCGCCGAGGTCCGTCAGGAGGGCGTCGCCGACGAGGGCGGCCGCCGGGTGGGCGCCCGCATCGTCGTGGTCACCCACACCGCCACCGATGCCGCGCTTTCCGAAACCGTGCATGCGCTCGCCGATTTGGACGTCGTGCAGAGCGTGACGAGCGTGCTGCGACTGGAAGGGACCAGCCTATGAGCGCCCAGCGCACCGCCGTCCATCAGCCCTGGCCCGGCCTCATCGAGGCCTACCGGGACCGGCTGCCGGTGGGCGACGACTGGACCCCGGTGACCCTGCTCGAGGGCGGCACCCCGCTGATCGCGGCCCGTCGGCTCTCGGAAAAGACCGGCTGCACAGTCCATCTCAAGGTCGAGGGTCTCAACCCCACCGGCTCCTTCAAGGACCGCGGCATGACGATGGCGGTCACCGACGCGCTGGCGCGCGGCCAGCAGGCGGTGCTGTGCGCCTCCACCGGTAACACCTCGGCGTCGGCGGCGGCCTATGCGGCCCGTGCCGGCATCACCTGCGCGGTGCTGATCCCGCAGGGCAAGATCGCGATGGGCAAGCTCGCGCAGGCGGTCATGCACGGCGCCAAGATCATTCAGATCGACGGCAACTTCGACGACTGCCTGGAACTGGCCCGCAAGATGGCCGCCGACTTCCCGACGATCTCCTTGGTCAACTCGGTCAACCCGGTGCGCATCGAGGGTCAGAAGACCGCCGCGTTCGAGATCGTCGACGTCCTGGGCGCCGCGCCGGACGTGCACGCGCTTCCGGTCGGCAATGCCGGCAACATCACCGCGTACTGGAAGGGATACACCGAGTATCACCACGAGGGCCTGATCGAGAAGCTGCCCCGCATGCTCGGCACCCAGGCCGCCGGGGCGGCCCCGCTCGTGCATGGCGAGCCGGTCAAAAACCCCGAGACCATCGCGACCGCTATCCGCATCGGCGCGCCGGCGTCGTGGACCGCGGCCGTCGACGCGCAGCAGCAATCCCACGGCCGCTTCCTGGCGGCCACCGACGACGAGATCCTGGCCGCCTATCATCTGGTCGCCGAGTCCGAGGGCGTGTTCGTCGAACCCGCCTCGGCCGCCAGCATCGCGGGACTGCTGAAGGCGGTCGAGGACGGCTGGGTGGCGCGCGGGTCGACGGTGGTGTGCACGGTGACCGGCAACGGCCTGAAGGATCCGGACACCGCGCTGCGGGACATGCCGACCGTGACCCCGCTGCCGGTCGATCCGGTCCTGGTGGTCGAGAAGCTCGGGCTGGCCTGACGAATGGGCGCGCTCGCAACGAAAGGCTGTTGGTGACCTCCATGCTGCCCGCCGGGCTGGTGGCCTCCGCCGTCGTGTCGGCGTCCAGTGCCAATCTCGGTCCCGGCTTCGACAGCATCGGCCTGGCACTGAGCCTCATCGACGAGATCACCGTCGAGACAACCGATTCCGGCCTGGTAGTGCAGGTCGAGGGCGAGGGTGCCGACCAGGTGCCGCTCGGCCCGGAACACCTGGTGGTGCGCGCCGTGGAGTGCGGCCTGCGCGCCGTCGGCGTCCGCGCGGCGGGCCTGGTGGTGCGCTGCCGCAACGCCATCCCGCACTCCCGCGGCCTGGGCTCGTCCGCCGCGGCGGTAGTCGGCGGCCTCGCTGCGGCGAACGGCCTTGTCGCACAAGCGAATTGCCAACCGCTGAGTGATGCTGCGCTGATCCAGCTGTCCTCGGAGTTCGAGGGGCATCCGGACAACGCCGCGGCCGCCGTGTTTGGTGGCGCGATCGTTTCCTGGATCGACCGCGGCGGACAGCACCCCCGGTACGCGGCGGCGCCGCTGCGGCTGCACCCCGATATCCACCTGTACTGCGCGATTCCCCAGGAACGATCGCTGACCGCGGAGACCCGGGTGCTGCTGCCCGCGCAGGTCAGCCACGAGGACGCACGCTTCAACGTGAGCCGGGCCGCGTTGCTGGTGGTCGCGCTCACCGAACGCCCGGATCTGCTGATGGCGGCCACCGAGGACGTGCTGCATCAGCCGCAGCGGGCGCCGGCCATGCCCGCCTCGGCGGAATATTTGCGGCTGCTGCGGCGTCATAACGTGGCAGCGACGCTTTCCGGGGCCGGACCCTCGTTGATCGCACTGACCACAGCGTCGGCGTTGCCCCCGGAAGTGATGGAGTACGGGGCGGCGAACGGATTCACCCTCGCCGAAATGACCGCCGGCGAAGGAGTTCGCTGGAGCCCGGGAGTCACCGTCGTCGGTTGATCCACAGCGTGGCCGGAGGGTTTGCTTGCTTCCGGCAGGGATGGGGGCTATCCTCGGAGCCGTCCAGCAATCGCAGCATCTGCATCTGCATACATACTGCCTTGCCGCTAGGACAACACCAATTCTTCTTGTGGACGAGGTTCGCCGTTTACTCCGCCGATCCAGGCGATCACCGTTGCAAAGTCGATGATTGGGCGCACTCGGCAATTTGGCTGAATGCAACGAACCCCCTGTATGAGCTGATCAGCGGGGGAAGAAAGGAAATCCGTGACTGATACGGACCTGTTCACGGCTGGCGAAAACACTGACGCCAATCAACTCTCTACTGCCGTGACCACAGACACCCCAGACGCGAAGACGCATGCGCCGGTCGGTGCCCTGACCACCATGGTGCTGCCCGAGCTGCGCGCGCTGGCTAACCAGGTCGGCGTCAAGGGGACGTCGGGCATGCGTAAGAACGAACTGATCGCCGCGATCAAGGAAGTCCGGGGGCAGGCCAACGGGGCCGCGCCCGCTGAGCAGGCCAACGGCGCCGAGCCGGCCGAGGACAGCGGCAAGCCCGACGCCAAGGACGCCAAGGACGACACCACGCCCGACACCAAGGACGCCAACGACCACACCGGCGCTCAAAGCGCCGCCGAGGCGCCGGCCCCGAGCGAGCAGAACGGCGCCACCACCGAGGCGCCGCGCCGCGAACGACGCAGCGCGTCCCGCGACGCGGGAGCGGCCGGCCGCGGCAACGACGACGCCGACCGCGAGACCGACGGCCGCGAGCAAAGCAAGCAGGACAGCCGCGAGCAAAGCAAGCAGGACGGCGGCGACCAGGACCAGCAGAGCTCCGGTGGCCAGCAGGGGCGCGGCTCCAACCAGCAGGACGACGACGGCGAGGGACGTCAGGGCCGGCGGGGACGCCGCTTCCGTGACCGCCGGCGCCGCGGCGAACGGTCCGGTGAGGGCGGCGACGCCGAACTGCGCGAGGACGACGTCGTCCAGCCGGTAGCCGGCATTCTCGACGTGCTCGACAACTACGCCTTCGTGCGCACCTCCGGCTACCTGGCCGGCCCGCACGACGTCTACGTGTCGATGAACATGGTGCGCAAGAACGGCCTTCGCCGCGGTGACGCGGTGACCGGTGCGGTCCGGGTGCCCAAGGACGGCGAGCAGCCCAACCAGCGGCAGAAGTTCAACCCGTTGGTGCGCCTGGACAGCGTCAACGGCGGCTCCGTCGAGGACGCCAAGAAGCGTCCCGAATTCGGCAAGCTGACGCCGCTGTACCCCAACCAGCGGCTGCGCCTGGAGACCACGCCGGACCGGCTGACCACGCGGGTCATCGACCTGATCATGCCGATCGGCAAGGGCCAGCGCGCGCTGATCGTGTCGCCGCCCAAGGCGGGTAAGACGACCATCCTGCAGGACATCGCCAACGCGATCACCAAGAACAACCCCGAATGCCACCTCATGGTCGTGCTCGTCGACGAGCGGCCCGAGGAGGTCACCGACATGCAGCGCTCGGTCAAGGGCGAGGTCATCGCCTCGACGTTCGACCGGCCGCCGTCCGACCACACCTCGGTCGCCGAGCTGGCCATCGAGCGCGCCAAGCGCCTCGTCGAGCAGGGCAAGGACGTCGTCGTGCTGCTGGACTCGATCACCCGGCTGGGCCGCGCCTACAACAACGCGTCGCCCGCCTCGGGCCGCATCCTGTCCGGTGGTGTGGACTCCACCGCGCTCTACCCGCCCAAGCGGTTCCTGGGCGCTGCCCGCAACATCGAGGAAGGCGGCTCGCTGACCATCATCGCCACCGCCATGGTCGAGACCGGATCCACCGGTGACACCGTCATCTTCGAGGAGTTCAAGGGCACCGGTAACGCCGAGCTCAAGCTGGACCGCAAGATCGCCGAGCGGCGGGTCTTCCCGGCGGTCGACGTGAACCCCTCGGGCACCCGCAAGGACGAGCTGCTGCTGTCGCCGGACGAGTTCGGCATCGTGCACAAGCTGCGCCGGGTGCTGTCCGGCCTGGATTCGCACCAGGCCATCGACCTGCTGATGAGCCAGCTGCGCAAGACCAAGAACAACTACGAGTTCCTGGTCCAGGTGTCCAAGACCACGCCAGGGGCGATGGACAACGACTAGCCGCGCGACGCCCGGCGGGAATGCCCCGACGCATCCCACTGTTTTGGGCGGGTAGCGGTTGACCTGGCATAATCGACGCGCGACGAGATCGAAGAGGAATCATGAAAGCTGACATTCACCCCACCTACGCGGAGACCACGGTGCTCTGTGGGTGCGGCAACACGTTCCAGACCCGCAGCACCAAGGACGGTGGCCGCATCGTCGTCGAGGTGTGCTCGCAGTGCCACCCGTTCTACACCGGCAAGCAGAAGATCCTGGACAGCGGCGGCCGGGTGGCCCGTTTCGAGAAGCGCTACGGCAAGCGCAAGGCCGGCGCCGAGAAAGCCGAAAGCGCCGACAAATAGCTCGGTTCCCGACGCCCGAACTGTGCGTGCAGTCGCACAGGCCGGGCGTCGGTTCACGTTTGCGGTCGTGGCGCGGGGCAGGGCAGGAGGTGTGAGATGACGCAGCCGGTTCAGACCATCGACGTGCTGCTGGCCGAACACGCCGACCTGGAACGCCGGCTGTCCGACCCCGACCTGCACAGCAATCCCGACGAGGCCCGCAAGGCCGGGCGGCGGTTCGCCCGGCTCGCCCCGATCGTCGGCACCTACCGCAAGCTGATGGCCGCCCGAGAGGACCTCGAGACCGCGCGCGAACTGGCCGCCGACGACGATTCGTTCACCGCCGAGGTCGCCGACCTGGAATCCCGGGTGGCCCAGTTGGACACCCAGCTGACCGACATGCTGGCCCCGCGCGACCCGCACGACGCCGACGACATCGTGCTCGAGGTCAAATCCGGTGAAGGCGGCGAAGAGTCGGCGTTGTTCGCCGCCGACCTGGCCCGGATGTACATCCGCTACGCCGAGCGGCACGGCTGGACGGTCACCGTGCTGGACGAGATCACCTCGGACCTGGGCGGTTACAAGGACGCGACGCTGTCCATCCGCAGCAAGGGCGACAGCGCCGACGGGGTGTGGTCGCGGATGAAGTTCGAGGGCGGGGTGCACCGGGTGCAGCGCGTCCCGGTCACGGAATCCCAAGGCCGCGTGCACACTTCGGCGGCGGGTGTGCTCGTCTATCCCGAACCCGAAGAGGTCGCCGAGGTGCAGATCGACGAGTCCGATCTGCGCATCGATGTGTTCCGCTCGTCGGGCAAGGGCGGGCAGGGCGTCAACACCACGGACTCCGCGGTGCGGATCACCCACCTGCCCACCGGCGTCGTGGTCACCTGCCAGAACGAGCGCTCCCAGCTGCAGAACAAGGCCCGCGCGCTGCAGGTGCTGGCGGCCCGGCTGCAGGCCATGGCCGAGGAGCAGGCCTCGGCCGAGGCGTCGGCCGATCGGGCCAGCCAGATTCGCACCGTGGACCGCAGCGAACGCATTCGCACCTACAACTTTCCCGAGAACCGGATCACCGACCATCGCATCGGCTTCAAGGCGCACAACCTCGACCAGGTGCTCGACGGCGACCTGGACGCGTTGTTCGACGCGCTGGCCGCCGCCGACAAGCAGTCGCGGTTGCAGCAGGCATGACCTCCCGGCGACGATGCACACGATGAGCAGCGAGACGATCCGGCTGAGCCTGCGGCGCGCGATCGACGACGCGACGGCCACCCTCGCTGAAGCCGGAATCGCTTCCGCGCGTTGGGATGCCGAGCAGCTGGCCGCGCACCTGGCGGGCGTCGACCGAGGCCGGCTGGGCTTGCTCGAGTCGCCGGGTCAAGAGTTCTTCCAGCGGTACCGCGACGCGGTGTCGGCCCGCGCCCGACGGGTGCCGTTGCAGCATTTGTTGGGGACGGCGGCCTTCGGTCCGGTCCTTTTGCACGTCGGACCCGGGGTCTTCGTCCCGCGTCCCGAAACCGAGGCGCTGCTGGAATGGGCCACCGCGCAACAACTTCCACCGCGGCCCGTCATCGTCGACCTGTGCACCGGGTCGGGCGCCCTGGCGGTAGCGCTGGCTCACCATTGCGCCGGCCGGGGCCTGCCGGCGCGCATCGTCGGCGTAGACAATTCCGATGCGGCCCTGGAATATGCGCGCCGCAATGCCGCGGGCACGACGGTCGAGCTGGTGCGCGCCGACGTCATCGAGCTGGCCCGTGTGCCCGGCTCGGCGCCCGACCTGGACGGTCGGGTGGATCTGGTCGTGGCCAACCCGCCCTATGTTCCCGACGGTGCTGTGCTGGAACCCGAAGTCGCCCAGCACGATCCGCACCACGCGGTGTTCGGCGGGCCCGACGGCCTGGCGGTGATCGCCCCCGTCGTCGAACTGGCCGGCCGGTGGCTGCGGCCGGGCGGACTGATCGGCATGGAGCACGACGACACCACCTCGCACCAGACCGTCGAATTGTTCGACCGCACCGGGCTTTTCGACGACGTGCGGGCGCACCGGGACCTGACCGGCCGGCCACGGTTCGTGACCGCCCGCAGGAGGAGTGGCGCTGATGTCTCGCGTCGCGACGATGCAGAGCGCAGCGATGAGGAGGAGTGGCGCTGATGTCTGACTTCTTCGACTGCGCCGACCCCGATCAGCGTTCCCGCGGCATCGCGGCGGCGGCCGCGGCCGTCAAGGGCGGCCGGCTGGTCGTCATGCCGACCGACACCGTGTACGGCATCGGCGCCGACGCGTTCAACAGCGCCGCGGTGTCGGCGCTGCTGTCGGCGAAGGGGAGGGGCCGCGACATGCCGGTGGGTGTGCTGGTCGGCTCCTGGCACACCATCGAGGGACTCGTCTACACCATGCCGGACGGCGCCCGCGACCTGATCCGCGCCTTCTGGCCGGGCGCGCTGAGCCTGGTGGTGACCCAGGCCCCGTCGTTGCAGTGGGATCTCGGCGACGCCCGCGGCACGGTGATGCTGCGCATGCCGCTGCACCCGGTCGCCATCGAGCTGCTGCGCGAGGTCGGGCCGATGGCCGTGTCCAGCGCCAACATCTCCGGCCATCCGGCGGCCGTCGACGCCGACGAGGCCCGCGGCCAGCTTGGTGATTTGGTCGACGTCTACCTGGCGGCCGGGCGGGCCGAGCGGGGCGCCGCCTCGACCATCGTGGACCTGACCGGCGCCACGCCGCGGATCCTGCGCCCGGGCCCGGTGAGCGCGCAGCGGATCGCGGAAGTGCTCGGCGTCGACCCGGAAAGCCTGGCCGTCCCGGGCTGACCCAAGCGGTTGTCGAGGTCCCAGCTTTGTCCAGTACGGTCTCGTTGGTGTCCAGCGACGTAACCGACCTTGCCGGTGGTTTGCTCGCCCTTTCCGACCGCGGCGCCGGTGTTCCGCTGCGCGAGCTGGCACTGGTGGGGCTGACCGCGGCCATCATCACCTACTTCGCGACCGGGCCGGTGCGGGTGCTGGCCACCCGGCTGGGCGCGGTCGCCTATCCGCGTGAGCGCGACGTGCACGTGACGCCCACCCCGCGGATGGGCGGCCTGGCGATGTTTCTCGGTGTCGTCTGCGCCGTCTTCCTGGCCTCGCAGCTGCCGGCGCTCACCCGCGGGTTCGTCTACTCCAGCGGCATGCCCGCCGTCCTGGTGGCCGGCGCTGTCATCATGGGCATCGGCCTGATCGACGATCGCTGGGGCCTGGACGCGCTGACCAAGTTCGCCGGTCAGATCACCGCGGCCAGCGTGCTGGTCACCATGGGCGTGGCGTGGAGCGTGCTGTACATCCCGATCGGCGGCGTCGGCACCATCGTGCTGGACCAGGCCTCGTCGATCCTGCTGACCCTGGCGCTGACGGTGTCGGTGGTCAACGCGATGAACTTCGTCGACGGGCTCGACGGTCTGGCCGCCGGGCTGGGTCTCATCACCGCCCTGGCGATCTGCATGTTCTCCGTCGGGCTGCTGCGCGACCACGGCGGCGACGTGCTGTTCTATCCGCCCGCCGTGATCTCGGTGGTGCTGGCCGGGGCGTGCCTGGGCTTCCTGCCGCACAACTTCCATCGCGCCAAGATCTTCATGGGCGACTCCGGCTCCATGCTGATCGGGTTGATGCTGGCCGCGGCGTCGACGACGGCGGCCGGCCCGGTCTCGCAGAACGCCTACGGCGCGCGCGACGTCTTCGCGCTGCTCTCGCCGTTCCTGCTGGTCGCGGCGGTCATCTTCGTGCCGATGCTGGATTTGCTGCTGGCCATCGTGCGGCGCACCCGGGCGGGCCGCAGCGCGTTCAGCCCCGACAAGATGCACCTGCATCACCGGTTGCTGCAGATCGGCCATTCGCACCGCCGGGTGGTGTTGCTGATCTACCTGTGGGTCGGCATCGTGGCGTTCGGCGCGGCGAGCACCATTTTCTTCCGCCCCCGCGACACCGCGGCGGTGATGCTGGGCGCCATCGTGGTCGCCGGGATCGCGACGGCCATACCGCTGTTACGCCGCGGCGACGACTACGAAGACGAAGAGTACGACAGGCAGTAGTAGTGGGCTTCGGCCTGTGGTACGGTGCAGGTAGAACCCCAAAAAGCCGCGCAGGCGACCGGTCCGTCGGAGGCTGCTCCGATCGGGCCGGTGCAAGACCGGCCCCGGGAGATACCCCTTGGGTGATTCAACTGTGACGTGCGATACGCTCGGCGGGCCACCGATCAGTCGGTCGGGGGGTTCCCGTTCCACCAACCTGGGATTGAGGTGCTGCAGTGACGACACCAGCGCAGGACGCGCCGTTGGTGTTCCCCTCTGTTGCTTTCCGTCCGGTTCGGCTGTTCGCGATCAGCGTTGCCATCACCGCGGTGGCGGTGCTCGCCGCCGGACTGTCCGGTCACCTGATGGTCGGGGTCTTCTTCGGCATCGGGTTGCTGCTGGGTTTGCTCAACGCCGTACTGGTGCGCCGCTCGGTTGACTCGATCACCGCCAAGGAGCACCCGCTGAAGAGGTCGATGGCGGTCAACTCGGCGTCCCGGCTGGCCATCATCACCGTCGTCGGGCTGATCATCGCCTACCTGTTCCGGCCCGCCGGCCTGGGCGTGCTGTTCGGGCTGGCGCTGTTCCAGGTCCTCTTGGTGGCATCGACGGCGCTGCCGGTGTGGAAGAAACTGCGTGCCGGTGACTGGGCGCCGTCCGCCGACGGCGCCGCCGCGGGTTCAGACGGAACGGAAGGAAGGAACAGCACCGATGCCTGAGACGACGTTCCTGGCCGAATCCGCCATCGAGGTCGGCGAACACAACCACGCCACCTGGCTGGGCATGACCGTCAACACCGACACGATTCTGTCGACCGGGATCGCCGCGCTGATCGTCCTCGCGCTGGCCTTCTTCCTGCGCGCGAAGATCACCTCCACCGGCGTGCCCAGCGGCGTCCAGTTGTTCTGGGAGGCCATCACGGTCCAGATGCGCGATCAGATCGAGAGCGCGGTCGGCATGCGGATCGCGCCGTTCGTGTTGCCGCTGGCCGTCACCATCTTCGTGTTCATCCTGATCTCCAACTGGCTGTCGGTGCTTCCGCTGCAGTACACGGACAAGTCCGGGCACACCACCGAGCTGCTGAAGTCGGCGGCCGCGGACATCAATTACGTTCTGGCGCTGGCTCTTTTCGTCTTCGTCTGCTACCACGTGGCCGGCATCTGGCGTCGCGGCGTCGTCGGGCACCCGCTGGCCGTGCTCAAGGGTCACGTGGCGTTCCTGGCGCCGATCAACGTCGTCGAGGAGTTGGCCAAGCCAATCTCGTTGTCGCTGCGACTTTTCGGCAACATCTTCGCCGGCGGCATCCTGGTCGCGCTGATCGCGCTGTTCCCGCCCTACATCATGTGGGCCCCCAACGCGATCTGGAAAGCCTTCGACCTGTTCGTCGGCGCGATCCAGGCCTTCATCTTCTCGATCCTGACCATCCTGTACTTCAGCCAGGCCATGGAGATCGAGGAACACCATGACTGAGACCACCACGAATTGCCTTGACCCACGCACGATTTCGACAAGCCTGGTAGACCCCTACCAGTTACAAGGAGGATAAGAATGGCTCTGGACCCCCAAGTCGCTGCCGCTGCGCTCATCGGCGGTGGACTCATCATGGGCGGCGGCGCGATCGGTGCCGGTATCGGTGACGGTATCGCCGGTAACGCGCTGGTTTCCGGTATCGCCCGGCAACCCGAGGCGCAAGGCCGGTTGTTTACGCCGTTCTTCATCACCGTCGGTCTGGTCGAGGCGGCGTACTTCATCAACCTGGCGTTCATGGCGCTGTTCGTCTTCGCCACACCCGTCGGCACCTAGTTCGCTGTGATGGGTGACGCGAGCCTGAGCGTGCTGGCATCCAGCCAGGTGGTGGCCGAGGGAGGCAACAACTTCCTCGTACCCAACGGCACCTTCTTCTTCGTGCTGGCCATCTTCCTGATCGTGCTGGCCGTCATCGGCACCTTCGTGGTGCCGCCGGTGATGAAGGTGTTGCGCGAGCGCGACGCCATGGTCGCCAAGACGGCCGCCGACAACCGGAAGGCGGCCGAACAGTTCGAGGCCGCCCAGGCCGATTACGAAGAAGCCATGACCGAAGCCCGGGTGCAGGCGTCGTCGTTACGCGACAACGCCCGCGCCGAGGGTCGTAAGGCCGTGGAGGACGCGCGGGCCAAGGCCGAGCAAGAGGTGCTGTCGACGCTGCAGCTGGCCGCCCGGCAGCTGAAGCGGGAAAGAGACGCCGTGGAACTGGACCTGCGTGCCAATGTGGCGTCCATGTCGGCGACCCTGGCCAGCCGAATCCTCGGTGTCGACGTCGCCCCCGCCGCCGCGACCACATCCGCAACCAAGACATCCGGACGGTAATCGAAGTATGTCGACTTTCATCGGCCAGTTGGTGGGCTTTGCGGCCATCGTGTTCCTGGTGGTCCGCTATGTGGTGCCGCCGGTGCGACGGTTGATGGCCGCGCGCCAGGAGGCGGTGCGCCAGCAGCTGCAGGACGCGGCCGCCGCGGCCGACCGGTTGACCGAATCGACCACCGCGCACAGCAAGGCCGTGGAAGCGGCCAAGGCGGAGTCGAAGCGGGTTGTCGACGAGGCGCAGGCGGACGCCAAACGCATCACCGAGCAGTTGGCGGCGCAGGCCGGCCTCGAGGCCGAACGCATCAAATCGCAGGGCAGCCGGCAGGTCGACCTGCTGCGCACCCAGCTGACCCGTCAGCTGCGGCTGGAACTCGGGCACGAAGCGGTGCGGCAGGCCGGCGAGTTGGTACGCAACTATGTCGCCGACCCGGCCCAGCAATCGGCGACCGTGGACCGATTCCTGGACGACCTCGACGCGATGGCGCCCGCGGCGGCCGACGTCCAGTACCCGCTGATGACCAAGATGCGCTCCTCGAGCCGCGTCGCGCTGGTCAACCTGACGGAGCGATTCACCACCGTCGCCAAAGACCTTGACAACAAAGCACTTTCCGCCCTGTCCAGCGAACTGGTGTCGGTGGCCCAGATGCTGGACCGCGAGATCGTGGTGACGCGGTATCTCACCGTTCCCGCCGAGGATGCGGGCCCCCGGGTCCGGCTGATCGAGCGGTTGCTGTCCGGCAAGGTCGGCGACGTCACCCTCGAGGTGCTGCGGGCGGCCGTGTCGGAGCGCTGGTCGGCCAACTCCGACCTGATCGACGCCCTCGAGCACCTGTCGCGGCAGGCGCTGCTCGAAGTCGCCGAGCGCGAGAACAAGGTCGACGAGGTCGAAGAACAGCTGTTCCGGTTCTCCCGCATCCTGGACGTGCAACCGCGGTTGGCAATCCTGTTGGGCGACTACGCCGTTCCGGTCGAAGGCCGAGTGGGATTGCTGCGCAAGGTGCTCGACAGCGCCAGCATCACGGTCAACCCGATCGTGGCCGCGCTGCTGACCCAGACGGTCGAGCTGCTGCGCGGCCGGCCGGCCGAAGAGGCCGTGCAGTTCCTCGCGGAGGTGGCGGTGGCGCGCCGCGGCGAGGTCGTCGCCCAGGTCAGCGCGGCAGCCGACCTGAGCGGCGCGCAGCGCAGCCGCCTCACCGAAGTGCTCAGCCGCATCTACGGCCACCCGGTCTCGGTACAGCTGCAGATCGACACCGAACTGCTGGGTGGTCTGCTGATCGCGGTGGCTGACGAAGTGATCGACGGGACGCTCGCGTCCCGTCTGGCCGCCGCAGAGGCCCAGTTGCCCGACTGACCGCAGCACCAACCACTGACCATCCCGACATACGCGATACCAAGATCAAGTAGGAAGACGAAAAGCCATGGCCGAGTTGACAATCTCCGCTGATGACATTCAGAGCGCCATCGAGGAGTACGTAGGCTCTTTCACCTCCGACACCTCCCGCGAAGAGGTCGGTACCGTCGTCGACGCCGGTGACGGCATCGCCCACGTCGAAGGCCTGCCGTCCGTGATGACCCAGGAGCTGCTCGAGTTCCCCGGCGGCGTGCTCGGCGTGGCGCTCAACTTGGACGAGCACAGCGTCGGCGCGGTGATCCTGGGTGACTTCGAGAAGATCGAGGAAGGCCAGCAGGTCAAGCGCACCGGCGAGGTGCTCTCGGTTCCGGTGGGCGACGCCTTCCTGGGCCGTGTGGTCAATCCGCTGGGCCAGCCGATCGACGGCCAGGGCGACATCGAGACCGACATTCGGCGGGCACTGGAGATCCAGGCGCCCTCGGTGGTGCAGCGGCAGAGCGTGAAAGAGCCGCTGCAGACCGGCATCAAGGCCATCGACGCGATGACCCCGATCGGCCGTGGCCAGCGCCAGCTGATCATCGGCGACCGCAAGACCGGCAAGACCGCCGTCTGCGTGGACACCATCCTCAACCAGCGGCAGAACTGGGAGAGCGGCGACGAGAAGAAGCAGGTGCGCTGCGTCTACGTGGCCATCGGCCAGAAGGGCACCACGATCGCGTCGGTCCGGCGCGCCCTGGAAGAGGGCGGGGCGATGGACTACACCACCATCGTCGCGGCGCCGGCCTCCGACTCCGCCGGGTTCAAATGGCTTGCGCCCTACACCGGTTCGGCGATCGCCCAGCACTGGATGTACGACGGCAAGCACGTGCTGATCGTCTTCGACGACCTGAGCAAGCAGGCCGAGGCCTACCGCGCGATCTCGCTGCTGCTGCGCCGCCCGCCGGGCCGCGAGGCGTACCCGGGTGACGTGTTCTATTTGCACTCACGGCTTTTGGAGCGCTGCGCCAAGCTTTCCGACGAACTCGGTGGCGGCTCGATGACCGGTCTGCCGATCATCGAGACCAAGGCCAACGACATCTCGGCCTACATCCCCACCAACGTCATCTCGATCACCGACGGGCAGTGCTTCCTGGAGTCCGACCTGTTCAACCAGGGTGTGCGGCCGGCCATCAACGTCGGCGTCTCGGTGTCCCGGGTGGGTGGCGCCGCGCAGATCAAGGCGATGAAGGAGGTGGCGGGCAGCCTGCGGCTGGACCTGTCGCAATTCCGTGAGCTGGAAGCCTTCGCCGCGTTCGCCTCCGACCTGGACGCGACGTCGAAGGCCCAGCTGGACCGCGGCGCGCGGCTGGTGGAGCTGCTCAAGCAACCGCAGTACCAGCCGATGCCCGTTGAGGAGCAAGTGGTTTCGATCTTCCTCGGCACCGGCGGTCACCTCGACTCGGTGCCGGTGGAGGACGTCCGGCGGTTCGAAACCGAACTGCTGGACCACATGCGGGCCTCCGAGGACAAGATCCTCGCCGGGATCCGCGACACCCAGAAGCTCTCCGACGAGGCCGCCGAGGAGCTGGAGAAGGTGATCAACAACTTCAAGAAGGGCTTCGCCGCCACCGGCGGCGCCTCGGTGGTGCCCGACGAGCACGTCGAGGCGCTCGACGAGGAGGAGCTGGAAAAGGAATCGGTGAAGGTGAAGAAGCCGGCGCCGGAAAAGAAGGCAAAGAAAGAGCAGAAGTAGCAACCGATGGCTGCCACACTTCGTGAACTACGCGGACGGATCCGCTCGGCCGGGTCGATCAAGAAGATCACCAAGGCCCAGGAGCTGATCGCGACGTCGCGTATCGGTCGGGCGCAGGCCCGGCTCGATTCGGCCCGGCCGTACGCCTTCCAGATCACCGCGATGCTGACCACCCTGGCCGCCGAGGCCGCGTTGGATCATCCGCTGCTCGTCGAGCGGCCGGAACCCAAACGCGCGGGTGTCCTGGTGGTGTCCTCGGACCGCGGTCTGTGTGGCGCCTACAACGCGAGCATCTTCCGCCGCGCCGAGGAGCTGTTCTCGCTGCTGCGTGAACAGGGCAAGACGCCGGTGCTGTACTCGGTGGGCCGTAAAGCATTGAACTACTACACATTCCGCAACTGGGACATCAGCGGATCGTGGACCGGGTTCTCCGAGCAGCCGCAGTACGAGAACGCCGCCGAGATCGCCGAGACGCTGGTCGAGTCGTTCATGCGCGGCACCGGCGGCGAGGACGAGGGTGAGTCCGACGCCGAGAGCGTCGACGAGCTGCACATCGTCTACACCGAGTTCAAGTCGATGCTGTCGCAGTCGGCGGTGGCCCACCGGATCGCCCCGATGGTGGTGGAGTACGTGGAGGAACCACCCGAAGTGCGGACCCTGTACTCGTTCGAGCCGGACGCGACAACGCTTTTCGAGTCGCTGCTACCGCGCTACCTGACCACCCGCGTTTACGCGGCGCTGCTCGAATCCGCGGCCTCGGAGCTGGCGTCGCGCCAGCGCGCGATGAAGTCCGCGACCGACAACGCCGATGACCTCATCAAGGCCCTGACGCTGATGGCGAACCGCGAGCGGCAGGCCCAGATCACCCAGGAGATCAGCGAAATCGTCGGTGGCGCAAACGCGCTCGCCGACGCCCGCTAGGCAGCACCACTAGGAAGCGAAAGAAGATATGCCTGCTACTGAAACCGCCGACAAGAACACGAAGTCGGCCAACAGCGACACCAGCGGCCGGGTGGTGCGGGTCACCGGACCGGTCGTCGACGTCGAGTTCCCGCGGGGTTCGGTGCCGGGCCTGTTCAACGCGCTGCACGCGGAGATCACGTTCGAGGAGCTGGCCAAGACGCTGACGCTCGAGGTCGCCCAGCACCTCGGGGACAACCTGGTGCGCACCATCTCGCTGCAGCCCACCGACGGCCTGGTGCGCGGCGTCGAGGTGATCGACACCGGTCGTTCCATCTCGGTGCCGGTCGGCCAGGAGGTCAAGGGCCACGTGTTCAACGCCCTGGGGCACTGCCTGGACAAGCCGGGTTACGGAGAAGACTTCGAACACTGGTCGATTCACCGCAAGCCGCCGCCGTTCGAGGAGCTGGAGCCCCGCACGGAGATGCTCGAGACGGGTCTGAAGGTCGTCGACCTGCTCACCCCGTACGTGCGTGGCGGCAAGATCGCCCTGTTCGGCGGCGCCGGCGTGGGCAAGACGGTGCTCATCCAGGAGATGATCAACCGCATCGCCCGCAACTTCGGTGGTACCTCGGTGTTCGCCGGGGTGGGGGAGCGCACCCGTGAGGGCAACGACCTGTGGGTCGAGTTGCAGGAAGCCAACGTGCTCAAGGACACCGCGCTGGTGTTCGGTCAGATGGACGAGCCGCCCGGCACCCGTATGCGGGTGGCGCTGTCCGCATTGACCATGGCGGAGTGGTTCCGCGA
This sequence comes from Mycobacterium timonense, assembly GCF_025821985.1. Taxonomy (NCBI): domain Bacteria; kingdom Bacillati; phylum Actinomycetota; class Actinomycetes; order Mycobacteriales; family Mycobacteriaceae; genus Mycobacterium; species Mycobacterium timonense. The sequence continues at coordinate 21,979 of NZ_JACKSY010000042.1, forward strand.
CGAGGCGGGCCAGGACGTGCTGTTGTTCATCGACAACATCTTCCGGTTCACCCAGGCCGGCTCCGAGGTCTCGACGCTGCTCGGCCGGATGCCCTCGGCGGTGGGGTATCAGCCCACGCTGGCCGACGAGATGGGCGAGTTGCAGGAGCGCATCACCTCGACCCGTGGCCGGTCCATCACGTCGATGCAGGCGGTCTACGTGCCCGCCGACGACTACACCGACCCGGCGCCGGCGACGACGTTCGCGCACCTGGACGCCACCACCGAGCTGTCGCGTTCGGTGTTCTCCAAGGGCATCTTCCCCGCGGTGGACCCGCTGGCGTCCAGCTCGACCATTCTCGACCCGGGCGTGGTCGGCGAAGAGCACTACCGGGTGGCGCAGGAAGTCATCCGAATCCTGCAGCGCTACAAGGACCTTCAGGACATCATCGCCATCCTCGGTATCGACGAGCTGTCCGAGGAGGACAAGCAGTTGGTCAACCGGGCGCGGCGGATCGAGCGGTTCCTGTCGCAGAACATGATGGCGGCCGAGCAGTTCACCGGCCAGCCGGGTTCGACGGTCCCGCTCAAGGAGACCATCGAGGCATTCGACCGGCTCACCAAGGGCGAGTTCGACCACGTGCCCGAGCAGGCCTTCTTCCTGATCGGTGGCCTGGACGACCTGGCCAAGAAGGCAGAGAGCCTTGGCGCCAAGCTGTAACCCGCGGCTGGACCGAAAGGTATCGAAAGGTGCTGTGGCATGGCTGAATTGAACGTTGAGATCGTCGCTGTCGACCGCAAGATCTGGTCGGGTGAGGCAACGTTTCTGTTCACCCGCACCACGGTCGGCGAGATCGGCATCCTGCCCCGGCACATCCCGCTGGTGGCGCAATTGGTCGACGACGCAATGGTGCGCGTCGAAAGGGAAGGCGAAGACGATCTGAGGATTGCGGTGGACGGTGGCTTCTTGTCGGTCACCGAGGAGACGGTGACGATCCTCGCCGAATCCGCCGAGTTCTCCTCGGAGATCGACGAGAGCGCCGCCAGAGAGGCCGCCGAGTCGGACGATCCTCGTGTCGCGGCCCGGGGGCGCGCGAGATTGCGCGCCGTCGGCGCGATCGACTAGCGCCTCGGATGCAACGATGAGCGCGCCCATGGCTGGCATGGTCGTGCTCGTCGTCGTGCTGGCGGCCGCCGTCATCGCGCTGAGTTATCGGCTGTGGAAGCTGCGTCAGGGCGGCACGGCGGGGATCATGCGAGACATTCCCGCGGTCGGCGGTCACGGCTGGCGGCACGGGGTGATCCGTTACCGCGGCGGTGAGGCCGCGTTCTATCGGCTGTCCAGCCTGCGGCTGTGGCCGGACCGTCGGCTGAGCCGGCGCGGTGTGGAGATCGTGTCCCGCCGCGCGCCGCGCGGCGACGAGTTCGACATCATGACCGACGAGATCGTCGTCATCGAGCTGCGCGACACCACCCAGGACCGCAGGTCCGGCTACGAGATCGCGTTCGACAAGGGCGCGTTGACGGCGTTTTTGTCCTGGCTGGAGTCGCGTCCGTCGCCCCGGTCACGTCGCCGCAGCCTCTAGCCGGGAGCTGGCTCGCCGCCTTGTTGACCGCCCGGTTTCCACAGCACGTCACCGTCCGGGTTGGCCACCCGGGACAGGATGAACAACAGGTCCGAGAGCCGGTTGAGGTATTTCGCGGGCAGCGCGCTGACCCCCTCGGGAGCGGCGTCCACCGCGGCCCACGCCGAGCGTTCGGCGCGGCGCACCACCGTGCGGGCGACGTGCAACAGCGCCGAGAGCGGCGAACCACCCGGCAGCACAAAGGAATTCAACTTCGGCAGCGACTCGTTGTATGTGTCACACCATTTTTCGAGCCGATCGATGTAGGGCTGGGTGACCCGCAGCGGGGGGTACTCGGGGTCCTCCACCACCGGTGTCGACAGGTCCGCGCCCGCGTCGAACAGGTCGTTCTGGATCTGCCGCAACACGCCGGCCAGCTCCGGGTCGGGCCGGCCGACCGCCACCGCCACGCCGATCGCCGCGTTCGCCTCGTCACAGTCGGCGTAGGCCACCAGGCGCGGATCGTTCTTCGAGACCCGGGAGAAGTCGCTCAATCCGGTGGTGCCGTCGTCGCCGGTCCGCGTGTAGATGCGCGTCAGATGCACTGCCATGACCAAAACGGTACTGCGGCGCCCGGGTGGGACCGAGCCTTGGCTGACTGACAAAGCCGACACCGCTTCACTAGACTGACCCGGGTGGCCGAGCGATTCGTGGTGACCGGCGGCAACCGGTTGTCCGGCGAAGTCGCAGTGGGGGGCGCCAAGAACAGCGTGCTCAAGCTGATGGCCGCGACCCTGCTGGCCGAGGGCACCAGCACCATCACCAACTGCCCCGACATCCTGGACGTGCCGCTGATGGCCGAGGTGCTGCGCGGCCTGGGCGCCACCGTCGAACTCGACGGCGACGTCGCCCGCATCACCTCTCCCGACGAGCCGAAATACGACGCCGACTTCGCCGCGGTGCGACAGTTCCGGGCCTCGGTGTGCGTGCTGGGGCCGCTGGTCGGCCGGTGCAAGCGCGCCCGGGTCGCGCTGCCCGGTGGCGATGCCATCGGGTCGCGCCCGCTGGACATGCATCAGGCCGGCCTGCGCCAGCTGGGCGCCACCTGCAACATCGAGCACGGATGCGTGGTGGCGCAGGCGGATACGTTGCGCGGCGCGGAGATTCAGCTGGAGTTCCCGTCGGTGGGGGCGACCGAGAACATCCTGATGGCGGCGGTGGTGGCCGAGGGCGTCACCACCATTCACAACGCGGCCCGCGAACCCGACGTGGTGGATCTGTGCACGATGCTCAACCAGATGGGCGCGCAGGTCGAGGGTGCGGGTTCGCCGACCATGACCATCACCGGCGTGCCGCGGCTGTACCCGACCGAACATCGGGTGATCGGCGACCGCATCGTGGCCGCGACCTGGGGCATCGCAGCGGCGATGACCCGCGGGGACATCTCGGTGACCGGCGTCGACCCCGCCCACCTGCAGGTGGTGCTGCACAAGTTGCACGATGCCGGGGCCACCGTGACCCAGACCGACGACAGCTTCCGGGTGACCCAGTACGAGCGGCCCAAGGCGGTTAACGTGGCCACCCTGCCGTTTCCCGGATTTCCCACCGACCTGCAGCCGATGGCGATCGCCCTGGCGTCGATCGCCGATGGCACGTCGATGATCACCGAGAACGTGTTCGAGGCGCGCTTCCGGTTCGTCGAGGAAATGATCCGGCTGGGCGCCGACGCCCGCACCGACGGGCACCACGCGGTGGTGCGCGGGCTGCCGCAATTGTCCAGTGCGCCGGTGTGGTGTTCGGACATTCGGGCCGGCGCCGGCCTGGTGTTGGCGGGGCTGGTGGCCGACGGGGACACCGAGGTGCACGACGTCTTCCACATCGACCGCGGCTACCCGTTGTTCGTGGAAAACCTGGCGATTTTGGGAGCGGAGATCGAGCGGGTAGAGTAGCCAAAGTCAGTGCCCCACAAGCGAGGTCACCAACGCGAAGGTGAACGAGATCGGGGCCTTGACTCCCTCGCCGGATTGGTACTAGCCTGGCACGGCTGCTCCCGAAAGGGTCTGCGAAGACCCGAAACTGGGAGTTGACTCCTCTGCCAGATCTGTATTAAGCTGGCAGGGTTGCCCCAAAACGGGCGAAACAAGTGTTGTTTGAGAACTCAATAGTGTGTTTGGTCTTTTTATTTGTTGTTGTTTTTGGCCATACCTAGCACTCCCCGTGTGTGGGTATGGCAATTTATGATGCCAGTTTTTGGCGTCTTGTCAGGTATCTCTGATTTGAAATTCACCTCGCTGCGCGAGGAGATTTTGTTTGGAGAGTTTGATCCTGGCTCAGGACGAACGCTGGCGGCGTGCTTAACACATGCAAGTCGAACGGAAAGGCCTCTTCGGAGGTACTCGAGTGGCGAACGGGTGAGTAACACGTGGGCAATCTGCCCTGCACTTCGGGATAAGCCTGGGAAACTGGGTCTAATACCGGATAGGACCTCAAGACGCATGTCTTCTGGTGGAAAGCTTTTGCGGTGTGGGATGGGCCCGCGGCCTATCAGCTTGTTGGTGGGGTGACGGCCTACCAAGGCGACGACGGGTAGCCGGCCTGAGAGGGTGTCCGGCCACACTGGGACTGAGATACGGCCCAGACTCCTACGGGAGGCAGCAGTGGGGAATATTGCACAATGGGCGCAAGCCTGATGCAGCGACGCCGCGTGGGGGATGACGGCCTTCGGGTTGTAAACCTCTTTCACCATCGACGAAGGTCCGGGTTTTCTCGGATTGACGGTAGGTGGAGAAGAAGCACCGGCCAACTACGTGCCAGCAGCCGCGGTAATACGTAGGGTGCGAGCGTTGTCCGGAATTACTGGGCGTAAAGAGCTCGTAGGTGGTTTGTCGCGTTGTTCGTGAAATCTCACGGCTTAACTGTGAGCGTGCGGGCGATACGGGCAGACTAGAGTACTGCAGGGGAGACTGGAATTCCTGGTGTAGCGGTGGAATGCGCAGATATCAGGAGGAACACCGGTGGCGAAGGCGGGTCTCTGGGCAGTAACTGACGCTGAGGAGCGAAAGCGTGGGGAGCGAACAGGATTAGATACCCTGGTAGTCCACGCCGTAAACGGTGGGTACTAGGTGTGGGTTTCCTTCCTTGGGATCCGTGCCGTAGCTAACGCATTAAGTACCCCGCCTGGGGAGTACGGCCGCAAGGCTAAAACTCAAAGGAATTGACGGGGGCCCGCACAAGCGGCGGAGCATGTGGATTAATTCGATGCAACGCGAAGAACCTTACCTGGGTTTGACATGCACAGGACGCGTCTAGAGATAGGCGTTCCCTTGTGGCCTGTGTGCAGGTGGTGCATGGCTGTCGTCAGCTCGTGTCGTGAGATGTTGGGTTAAGTCCCGCAACGAGCGCAACCCTTGTCTCATGTTGCCAGCGGGTAATGCCGGGGACTCGTGAGAGACTGCCGGGGTCAACTCGGAGGAAGGTGGGGATGACGTCAAGTCATCATGCCCCTTATGTCCAGGGCTTCACACATGCTACAATGGCCGGTACAAAGGGCTGCGATGCCGTAAGGTTAAGCGAATCCTTTTAAAGCCGGTCTCAGTTCGGATTGGGGTCTGCAACTCGACCCCATGAAGTCGGAGTCGCTAGTAATCGCAGATCAGCAACGCTGCGGTGAATACGTTCCCGGGCCTTGTACACACCGCCCGTCACGTCATGAAAGTCGGTAACACCCGAAGCCAGTGGCCTAACCCTTTTGGGAGGGAGCTGTCGAAGGTGGGATCGGCGATTGGGACGAAGTCGTAACAAGGTAGCCGTACCGGAAGGTGCGGCTGGATCACCTCCTTTCTAAGGAGCACCACGAAAAGCACCCCAACTGGTGGGGTGCGAGCCGTGAGGGGTTCCCGTCTGTAGTGGACGGGGGCCGGGTGCGCAACAGCAAATGATTGCCAGACACACTATTGGGCCCTGAGACAACACTCGGTCCGTCCGTGTGGAGTCCCTCCATCTTGGTGGTGGGGTGTGGTGTTTGAGTATTGGATAGTGGTTGCGAGCATCTAGATGAGCGCATGGTCTTCGTGGCCGGCGTTCATCGAAATGTGTAATTTCTTTTTTAACTCTTGTGTGTAAGTAAGTGTTTAAGGGCGCATGGTGGATGCCTTGGCATCGAGAGCCGATGAAGGACGTGGGAGGCTGCGATATGCCTCGGGGAGCTGTCAACCGAGCATTGATCCGAGGATTTCCGAATGGGGAAACCCAGCACGAGTGATGTCGTGTTACCCGTATCTGAATATATAGGGTGCGGGAGGTAACGCGGGGAAGTGAAACATCTCAGTACCCGTAGGAGAAGAAAACAATTGTGATTCCGTCAGTAGTGGCGAGCGAACGCGGAACAGGCTAAACCGCATGCATGGACAACCGGGTAGGGGTTGTGTGTGCGGGGTTGTGGGATTGATATGTCTCAGCTCTACCTGGCTGAGGGGTAGTCAGAAAGTGGCGTGGTTAGCGGAAGTGGCCTGGGACGGCCCGCCGTAGACGGTGAGAGCCCGGTACGCGAAAACCCGGCACCTGCCTTATATCAACACCCGAGTAGCAGCGGGCCCGTGGAATCTGCTGTGAATCTGCCGGGACCACCCGGTAAGCCTAAATACTTCTCGATGACCGATAGCGGATTAGTACCGTGAGGGAATGGTGAAAAGTACCCCGGGAGGGGAGTGAAATAGTACCTGAAACCGTGTGCCTACAATCCGTCAGAGCCTCCTCGTGGGGTGATGGCGTGCCTTTTGAAGAATGAGCCTGCGAGTCAGGGACACGTCGCGAGGTTAACCCGTGCGGGGTAGCCGCAGCGAAAGCGAGTCTGAATAGGGCGCATCCCCTTTGGGGTGTAGTGGCGTGTTCTGGACCCGAAGCGGAGTGATCTACCCATGGCCAGGGTGAAGCGCGGGTAAGACCGCGTGGAGGCCCGAACCCACTTAGGTTGAAGACTGAGGGGATGAGCTGTGGGTAGGGGTGAAAGGCCAATCAAACTCCGTGATAGCTGGTTCTCCCCGAAATGCATTTAGGTGCAGCGTTGCGTGGTTCACCACGGAGGTAGAGCTACTGGATGGCCGATGGGCCCTACTAGGTTACTGACGTCAGCCAAACTCCGAATGCCGTGGTGTAAAGCGTGGCAGTGAGACGGCGGGGGATAAGCTCCGTACGTCGAAAGGGAAACAGCCCAGATCGCCGGCTAAGGCCCCTAAGCGTGTGCTAAGTGGAAAAGGATGTGTAGTCGCAGAGACAACCAGGAGGTTGGCTTAGAAGCAGCCACCCTTGAAAGAGTGCGTAATAGCTCACTGGTCAAGTGATTATGCGCCGATAATGTAGCGGGGCTCAAGCACACCGCCGAAGCCGCGGCACATTCATCTTTACGGTGGATGTGGGTAGGGGAGCGTCCCCCATTCAGCGAAGCCTCCGGGTGACCGGTGGTGGAGGGTGGGGGAGTGAGAATGCAGGCATGAGTAGCGATAAGGCAAGTGAGAACCTTGCCCGCCGTAAGACCAAGGGTTCCTGGGCCAGGCCAGTCCGCCCAGGGTGAGTCGGGACCTAAGGCGAGGCCGACAGGCGTAGTCGATGGACAACGGGTTGATATTCCCGTACCCGTGTATGGGCGTCCCTGATGAATCAGCGGTACTAACCACCCAAAACCGGATCGACCATTCCCCTTCGGGGGCGTGGCGATTCGGGGCTGCGTGGGACCTTCGCTGGTAGTAGTCAAGCAATGGGGTGACGCAGGAAGGCAGCCGTACCAGTCAGTGGTAATACTGGGGCAAGCCCGTAGGGAGAGCGATAGGCAAATCCGTCGCTCACTAATCCTGAGAGGTGATGCATAGCCGGTTGAGGCGAATTCGGTGATCCTCTGCTGCCAAGAAAAGCCTCTAGCGAGCACATACACGGCCCGTACCCCAAACCAACACAGGTGGTCAGGTAGAGAATACCAAGGCGTACGAGATAACTATGGTTAAGGAACTCGGCAAAATGCCCCCGTAACTTCGGGAGAAGGGGGGCCGGAATACCGTGAACACCCTTGCGGTGGGAGCGGGATTCGGCCGCAGAAACCAGTGGGTAGCGACTGTTTACTAAAAACACAGGTCCGTGCGAAGTCGCAAGACGATGTATACGGACTGACGCCTGCCCGGTGCTGGAAGGTTAAGAGGACCCGTTAACCCGTAAGGGTGAAGCGGAGAATTTAAGCCCCAGTAAACGGCGGTGGTAACTATAACCATCCTAAGGTAGCGAAATTCCTTGTCGGGTAAGTTCCGACCTGCACGAATGGCGTAACGACTTCCCAACTGTCTCAACCATAGACTCGGCGAAATTGCACTACGAGTAAAGATGCTCGTTACGCGCGGCAGGACGAAAAGACCCCGGGACCTTCACTACAACTTGGTATTGGTGTTCGGTACGGTTTGTGTAGGATAGGTGGGAGACTTTGAAGCACAGACGCCAGTTTGTGTGGAGTCGTTGTTGAAATACCACTCTGATCGTATTGGACACCTAACGTCGAACCCTTATCGGGTTCACGGACAGTGCCTGGCGGGTAGTTTAACTGGGGCGGTTGCCTCCTAAAATGTAACGGAGGCGCCCAAAGGTTCCCTCAACCTGGACGGCAATCAGGTGGCGAGTGTAAGTGCACAAGGGAGCTTGACTGCGAGACTTACAAGTCAAGCAGGGACGAAAGTCGGGACTAGTGATCCGGCACCCCCGAGTGGAAGGGGTGTCGCTCAACGGATAAAAGGTACCCCGGGGATAACAGGCTGATCTTCCCCAAGAGTCCATATCGACGGGATGGTTTGGCACCTCGATGTCGGCTCGTCGCATCCTGGGGCTGGAGCAGGTCCCAAGGGTTGGGCTGTTCGCCCATTAAAGCGGCACGCGAGCTGGGTTTAGAACGTCGTGAGACAGTTCGGTCTCTATCCGCCGCGCGCGTCAGAAACTTGAGGAAACCTGTCCCTAGTACGAGAGGACCGGGACGGACGAACCTCTGGTATACCAGTTGTCCCACCAGGGGCACGGCTGGATAGCCACGTTCGGACAGGATAACCGCTGAAAGCATCTAAGCGGGAAACCTTCTCCAAGATCAGGTTTCTCACCCTTTTAGAGGGATAAGGCCCCCCGCAGACCACGGGATTGATAGGCCAGACCTGGAAGCTCAGTAATGAGTGCAGGGAACTGGCACTAACCGGCCGAAAACTTACCAACACACAACTCGCAACCACGATCCATTTTCGCGGCAATTCGCCGTGGAAACTCGGGCACCACACCCCCCACCGAAACAAATTTAAATAGAGTTACGGCGGCCACAGCGACAGGGAAACGCCCGGTCCCATTCCGAACCCGGAAGCTAAGCCTGTCAGCGCCGATGATACTGCCCATACGGGTGGAAAAGTAGGACACCGCCGAACATACAAAAACGCCCCCGGGAAACCGGGGGCGTTTTTACATTCGCTGTCATCGAGGCTGGTAGATCGACGGGCGGGTAACCGTGCGTGCGGGGCTTCCTGAATGCGATGACTTTAACGGCGCCGCCGGGTCTACCCTTGCGTCGAGACGAAAAGGGGAGGCGCTCATGTCGCGGACACGATCGAGGCGGGTTCGTCATGGATAGGTCCGAGATCGCGGCCGAATTGGGTGCGCCCGGGGCGCAAGAGTTGCTCGCCTCCACGTCGGCGGCGCATCTGGCGTATACGGCCAAGGACGGGACGCCGCGGGTGATCCCGGTGGGCTACTTCTGGACCGGTGCGGAATTCGTCATCGCCACCGCCGCCACGTCTCCGAAGGTCGCCGCCCTGTCCGCGTGTGCCGATGTCGCCCTGTCCATCGACGGTGGAGATACGCCGGAGACGGCGCGCGCGTTATCGATTCGCGGGCGGGCCCGTGTGCAGATCGTCGACGGCGTGGTGCCGGAGTACCTGGCTGCCGCCCGCAAGAGCATGGACGCCGACGCCGCCGCGAGGTTCGAGGAGCAGGTGCGCAAGACGTACGACCGCCAGGCGAGGATCGGGATCACACCGACCTGGGTACGCTTCTACGATTTCGGTGCGGGTCGCCTGCCGCGATTCCTCGCGGACTTGACCGAGGGCAACCGCGGTGAATGAAACCGAAAATCCTTATGCTTGCCAGTTTTACCGGCCCCGGCACCCGCTCAGTCGAATAGTGTCAGGCTCGCCGGCGAGTGGCGCCTCTCCAGTGCCAGCAGCGTTTGTTTGCGGTCCAGTCCGCCGCCGTATCCGGTCAGCTTCCCGCTGGCGCCGATGACGCGATGGCAGGGCACCACGATCGCGATCGGGTTGTGCCCGTTGGCCAATCCGACGGCGCGCGCGGCGCCGGGCGCGGCGATCTGCTCGGCGATTTCGCCGTACGACCTGGTTTCCCCGTAGGGGATGGTCTGCAGCGCCCGCCACACCCGGCGCTGAAATTCCGAGCCGCGCAGATCCAGCTCGATGTCGAACTCGGTGAGCTCGCCGGCGAAATAGGCACCGAGTTGCTCGACGGCCCCGGCGAACGCCCGCGGATTCTCCGTCCACCCGGTGCGGCTCGGTTCGTAGGTCTGGTCGACCATCCGTAAGTTCGTCAGAACCGGATCGCGCCCGGCCAGGGTCAGCAGTCCGATCGGGCTGTCGACGGTGCGGTACTCGATCATGCTGTCTCCTTCGATGGCTGCTGCGGTGGCCAATGGTTCACCGGATGCTCGAGAGTGGTCCAAAGGTATTGCGTGGCATAGGAACGCCAGGGCCGCCAGCGTGCGCTGGCAGCGGTCAGCGACCGCTGGCTCGACGGCAATCCGAGCCGTTTGGCCGCGACGCGCAGACCCAGGTCGGCGGCCGGGAAGGCATCGGGATCGCCCAGGCCGCGCATCGCAATGACTTCCGCGGTCCACGGGCCGACTCCCGGTAATGCCAGCAATTGCGTTCGGGCGCTTTGCCAGTCGCACCCGGTGTCCAAGACGATGCTGCGGTCGGCGAGGCTGGCGACCAGCGCGGCCAGCGTGCGCTGCCGGGCCTTGGGCACCGCCAGATGGATGGGGTCGACGTCGGCCAGCTGCTGCACCGACGGGAAGGTGTGGGTCAAGGTTCCCTCGGGGTCGTGGACCGCCCGGCCGTAGGCGGCGACCAAACGCCCCGCATGGGTGCGGGCCGCCCGGATGGACACCTGCTGGCCCAGCACGGCGCGCACCGCGAGCTCGGCCTCGTCGACGGTGCGCGGAATGCGTTGGCCGGGCGCCTTTCTCACCGCCGGGGCGAGCTGCGGGTCGGCGGCCAGCGCCTCGTCCACCGCTTCGGGGTCGGCGTCGAGATCCAGCAGCCGCCGGCAACGGGCGATCGCCGCCGTCAGGTCCCGGAAGTCGTCGAGCACCAGCTCGCAACGGACGTGGTCGGCGGCGGGGGTCAACGTGACGATGCCGGTGCCGAACCCCAGCCGCAGCGTGCGTCGGTAGGCGCCGTCGCGGACCTCCTCGCACCCGGGAACGACGCTCGCGGCGAGGTGACCGAAGACGCCCTGGAAGCCGAAGGGTGTGCGGACCGGCAGCCGAAGGCACACGGCGCCAGGCGAATTGGCCGTGGATGCGCAGCGCGCCGAGGCGCGCCGGCGCAGCACGCTCGGCGGGCTTTCGAACACCGCGCGCACGGTGTCGTTGAACTGACGAATGCTGGAGAAGCCGGCGGCGAATGCCACGTCGCCGAAGGGCAGCTCCGTGGTCTCGATCAGCACCCGCGCCGTCTGGGCGCGTTGCGCCCGGGCCAGCGCGAGCGGACCGGCGCCGACCTCCGCCTGCAGCAACCGCTCCAGCTGCCGGGTGGTGTAGCCCAGCCGGGCGGCCAGGCCGCCGACACCGTCGCGGTCCACCGTGCCGTCGGCGATCAGCCGCATCGTGCGCGCCACCACGTCGCCGCGCACGTTCCATTCCGGCGATCCCGGCGAGGCGTCGGGACGGCACCGCTTGCAGGCCCGGAAGCCGGCGCGCTGAGCGGCCGCCGCGGTCGGATAAAACCGCACATTACGGGCGAACGGCGGGCGCACCGGGCAACTGGGCCGGCAGTAGATCCCGGTGGTCAGCACGGCGGTGACGAACCACCCGTCGAACCGCGCATCCTTGGACTGGACGGCGCGGTAGCAGCGTTCGAAATCGTCGTGCACGCCTCAAGACTTACACCCGCCCGCCGACAAAACTAGCGGAAAAGCGACATCGTCGTCGCCGGGCGTGGAGCGGGATCGGCGGCCGGCTACCAGCCGCCGCGCCCGACGGCCGCGGCGGCCGCGATGAAGTCGCGCGCCGAGCGCGGCAACGGTCGGCCGGAATCCCAGATCATGCCGACATCGCGGTAGGCATCCGCGTCGGCCAGCGGCTTGACGGATACTCCGGACGGATAACTGCTGCCGTCGATCGGGACCAGGCTGATGCCCAGCCCCGCGGCGACCAGGCTGGCCGCGGTCGTGAGATTCGGCGCTTGCAGGGGCGACCCGAGGCCGGAATTGGGCTGCGGCGCAAAGCTCGTCGAGGAGCCGTCGCATCCCGAAACCAGGGTGCATCGTCACGAAGGGCTCGTCGGCCAGGTCCACCATGGACACCGCGGCACCGCGGGCGAATCGATGACCATCGGGCACCGCGACACCGAGGCGCTGGCGAAACAGGCTGCGCCAGGCCAGGGTTCGCTCGACCGGTCGCGGGGATACCACCCCGATGTCGACGCCGCCGGACCGCACGCGATCGGCGATCGATTCGGCGGCGCCTTCCTCCAGCGTGAAGGTCACCCGCGGAGACGACTCCTTGAACCGGGCGATCAACTGCGGAACCACGGTTGATCCGAATGAACTCAGGTAGGCCAACCGGATCTCGCCGACGGCGGGATCCGCCAGATCCGCTATCGCGCGCCGTGCCGAATCCAGCTCCAACTGCGCCCGGCGCGAGTGTTCGTAGAAGATGCGGCCGTAGGTGTTGAGGGACAGTCGCCGGCCGTGACGATCGAACAGCGCCACGCCGAGTCGCTGTTCCAGGCGCGCCAGCATCCGGGTCAACGTCGGCTGTGCGACGTGCAGCTGCTCGGCCGCCGCAGTGACGTGCTGCAGCTCGGCGAGTGTGATGAACCACTCGTAGTCACCCACTGCCATCCCGTCCACCTCTACTTATGCGCTGAACGCATCATAGGGCGGGCGAAAATTCATTTCTGTCGGGCGGTGCCGGCCCGAAGCATGGTGGTCATGCCCCACGGTCCGGTCGCGCATCAAGCAGGAACCCGCGGATACCGGCGGATGACCGCCGCGCTCTGCGGCGCCGGCCTGGCCAGCTTCGCCGCGATGTATTGCACCCAGGCGCTGCTTCCCGCGTTATCGGCGCACTACCGGATCGGCCCGGCCACCGCGGCGCTGACCGTGTCGCTGACAACCGGCGCGTTGGCGCTGTCGATCATTCCCGCGAGTGTGCTCTCCGAGCGCTACGGCCGGACCAGGGTGATGCTGATCTCAGGGGTGGCCTCCAGTGTCATCGGGCTGTTGTTGCCGTTCAGCCCCTCGCTCGGCGTGCTGGTCTTCGGACGTGCGGTGCAGGGCGTCGCGCTCGCCGGGATACCCGCGGTCGCGATGGCGCTGCTGGCCGAGGAGGTCGACGCGTCGTCCCTGGGATCCGCGATGGGGCGCTACATCGCCGGAACCACGATAGGCGGGCTGGCCGGGCGGATCGTTCCGTCGGTGGTCGTCCAGGTCGGCACCTGGCGGGTGGCCCTGCTGGCGTGCTCCCTCATCACGCTGGCCGGCACGGCGGTGTTCGCGGTGCTGGTGCCGCGGTCCCGGTTCTTCACCCCGAAGCCGGCCAGCGTGCGCGCCGCCCTGCGCAACCTCGCCGGGCATCTGCGAAACCCGGTGTTGGCCAAGCTTTTTGCGGTGGGCTTTGTGCTGATGGGTGGATTCGTGACGGTGTACAACTACCTCGGTTACCGGCTGGCCGCCCGGCCGTTCGGGCTGGCGCCGTCGGTGGTGGGCCTGCTTTTCCTGCTCTATCTCGTCGGGACGGGGACGTCGGTCGTGGCCGGACGGCTCGCCGATCGCCGGGGACGCCCCCTGGTGCTGGGGGCCGCGTTACCCATCGCGGTAGCCGGACTGCTGCTGACCGTGCCGCCCTCCCTGGCCGCCATCGTCGCCGGCGTCGGCGTCTTCACCGGGGGCTTCTTCGCCGCGCACACCGTGGCCAGCGGTTGGGTGGGCGCCGTCGCTCAGCGCGACCGCGCCGAGGCGTCGGCGCTGTATCTGTTCAGCTACTACCTGGGTGGTTCGGTGGCCGGTGCGTTCGGCGGCGTCCTGTACGGCGTGGGCGGCTGGTCGGCGACTGTCTGTTTCGTCGTCGTGCTGCTGATGGCCGGCGCCGCACTGGTCGCATTGTTGGTGCGGGACAACGGATTCCGCATCGGCCGGCGCGTGGTCGCCGGCGTGGCCAGCGTGAAGTGAGGCTCGCCCGCGGGTCCGCGGCTACGGCCCGGGCGGGGTCCCCACGCAGACACCGCCGGCGCAGGCACCCGCGCCGCCGGGCCCCGCGGATGCTCCGGCGCCCGGCACACTCGCGCTCGCGCCGCCGGGTCCGGCCCCCGCCCCGGATCCGCCGGGGCCGGCGGTGGTCGCACCGCCCGGTCCGACGATCGGGCCACCGCCACCGCCCGGCCCGGCGGTGGTCGTCGCCGCCGGTGCGGTGGTCGTGACGGTGACCGGTGTCGTGACGGTGGTGGTGACGGTCGAGGTCGTCGGGCTCTTGTTGTTGCCCGAGCTGCACCCCGCGGCCAGCGGGCTCAACGCTATCGCGGCGGCCATCCCGGCGGCGACGGAAATACGGCGGGCACTTCGGCTACCGGTCACGTCGAAACCAATCTCTCGAGGGGTTGGAGTCGTTGTCCCTCTACCCATTTCTTCCGAAAATCAATCCGTTCCGGCCGGCCGGTCGGCGGCGCCGGCGGGCGAGGCCAGCCGGGTGGGACGCTCGTGGCCGCGCAGGGTCACGGTGTCGCCCAAAGACCAACGGGCCCGCTCTTTTTCGCTCGCGCCTTCGATGGCGTCGCCCGTCGCGAGCAGGCGGCCGGGGTGCGACTTGGCGAGCTCGCACAGCCGGGCCGCCTCGTTGACCGGTTCACCGATGACGGTGTACTCGAAGCGTTCCCGGGCGCCGACGTTGCCGGCGACGACCTGCCCGGCCGCCACGCCGATGCCGGCGCGACACTGCGGCATCTCGTTGGCCAGCCGGTCGGCGATGGCGCGCGCGGCGGTCAGCGCCGCATCCTCGGGGCAGTCAAGATGATTCGGCGCCCCGAAGATGGCCAGCGTCGCGTCACCCTCGAACTTGTTGACCAAGCCGCAGTGCCGGTCCACCTCCTCGACGACGATGCCGAAGAACTGGTTGAGCACCGATACCACCTCGGCCGGTGGCCGGCGGGTGACCAGTTGGGTGGAGCCGACGATGTCGATGAACACGACGGCGACGTGGCGTTCTTCGCCGCCCAGCTTCGGCCGTTCCCGCTCGGCGGCCAACGCCACCTCGCGACCGACGTGCCGGCCGAACAGGTCGCGCACCCGCTCGCGCTCCCGCAGGCCGTCCACCATCGCGTTGAATCCCCGTTGCAGCTCACCGAGTTCCGTGCCGTCGAACACCACCAGGTCGCCACGCAGGTCGCCGCGCTCCACGCGTTTCAGGGCGGCACGCACCACGCGCACGGGCGTCGCGGTGAGCCAGGCCAGGATCCACATCAGCAGGCAGCCGAAGATCAGCGCCGCCGTCGACACGATCAGCACGCCGACGGCGAACTCGGTCTCGGTCAGGTTCCGCAGCCATATCTCGAACAGCGCCAACAGGGCGATGCCGATGACGGGCACGCCCGAGCCGAGGAACCACACCGTCATGGTCCGGCCCATGATGCCCGCGGTCAGTCGCCGGGGCGGCGGTCCCGCCTCGAGGGCCTGAGCAGCCACCGGGCGCAGCGCGAACTCGGCGAGCAGGTAGCACGCGGTGGCCACCAGGACACCACAGAAGCTCACCCCGAACAGGAACCGCGGGATAAACATGGTGTCGACCAGGCCGTAGAGGACGGTCAGCAACAGCGTCCCGGCGCCCCACAACACCAGATCCACCAGCGCGATTCGCCACGGGGCCAGGAAGGTGTTGCGTTCGTCGGTGGGGGTGGGCTTGCGCTCCTCGATGGCCCAGCGCAGCGCCAGCACGGTCCGCCGGGTGATCCAGTAGGTGCCCACCGCCAACGCCGAGGCCACATAGGCCGGCCCGACCCCGAAGGTGATCCATGCCGGCGCGTCGTTGAACACGCTCGGCGCCGGAATGGCGACGATCACCAGGATCAGCGCGGCCCCGATGCCGATCAGGTTGGCGCCCAGCACCATCACGGTCATGATGATCTGGATGCGGATCCGCCGCCGGTGCTGGCTCTCGGTGACCCGCCCCAGCAGCAGGGAGCCGTAGGCGGGGGTCTCCGGCAGGCGGCCGCTTTGCCGGGTGATCTTTTCGAGCACCCGGCCGATGCGTTGTGCCGTGCTCTGCGTGGCCGACATGGTGGCGTCAGCCTAATTTGTCGGCCACGCTCTAAGGTGAGTCGGGTGCGTCTAGTGATCGCCCAGTGCACCGTGGATTACGTCGGCCGGCTCACCGCGCATCTGCCGTCGGCGCGCAGGCTGCTGCTGTTCAAGGCCGACGGATCGGTCAGCGTGCACGCCGACGACCGTGCCTACAAGCCGTTGAACTGGATGAGCCCGCCGTGCTGGCTGCGCGAGGAGGCCGGCGATGCGGCGCCGGTGTGGGTGGTCGAGAACAAGGCCGGCGAGCAGCTCCGCATCACCGTCGAGGACATCGAGCACGACTCCAGCCACGACCTCGGCGTCGATCCCGGCCTGGTCAAGGACGGCGTCGAGGCGCACCTGCAGGCCCTGCTCGCCGAGCACGTGCAACTGCTGGGCGAGGGGTACACGCTGGTCCGCCGCGAGTACATGACCGCCATCGGGCCGGTCGATCTGCTCTGCCGCGACGAGCGCGGCGGATCGGTGGCGGTGGAGATCAAACGGCGCGGCGAGATCGACGGCGTGGAACAGCTCACCCGCTACCTCGAGCTGCTCAACCGCGACAGCGTGCTGGCGCCGGTGCGCGGCGTGTTCGCCGCGCAGCAGATCAAACCGCAAGCCCGCACGCTGGCCACCGATCGTGGTATCCGTTGTGTGACATTGGATTACGACAAGATGCGCGGGATGGACAGCGACGAATACCGGCTGTTCTAGGGCCTCGCCCCTACACTGGTCGCATGGCTCGGCGCCGCACACCGCCCCGCCGGCAACGGCCGCTCGGGCCGCCACCGGCACTGCGCCGGGTGGAAGCCGGGCCCGACGGGCATGACTACGAGGTCCGTCCCATCGCGGCGGCGCGTGCCGTCAAGACCTACCGGTGCCCCGGCTGCGATCACGAAATCCGTTCGGGCGCAGCCCATCTGGTGGTATGGCCGGTCGAGCCGACGCTCGGGGGAGCCGAGGACCGCCGGCACTGGCACACCGGCTGCTGGGCGCACCGCGCCACCCGCGGCCCCACCCGGAAGTGGTCGTGAATCCGACGGCTCAGGCGGCCGGCTCGACGAGCTCGATGAGCACGCCGCCGGCGTCCTTGGGGTGGATGAAGTTGATCCGCGAGTTTGCCGTGCCGCGACGCGGTGCGTCGTAGATCAGCCGCACGCCTTGCTCGCGGAGCCGCTCGATCAGGGTGTCCAGGTCGCTGACCCGCATCGCCATCTGCTGGATGCCAGGCCCCCGCTTATCCAGGAACTTCGCAATGGTCGAGGAGTCGTCGATCGGGGCCATCAGCTGCAGCTGCGCGGTGCCCGCCGGGGCACCCCGCACGGCCAGCATCGCCTCGCGGATTCCCTGCTCCTCGTTGACTTCCTCGTGCACCAGGATCATGCCGAGGTGGTCGTGATACCAGGCGATTGCCGCGTCCAGGTCGGCGACTGCGATGCCGACGTGATCGATCGCCGTCACCAGCGCGGTGGCCAGGACCTGACGGGCGTCAACTTGATCGGTCGTCATCTCATAACGGTAACCTGACGGCAAAGATTGCGCTTCTCCGGGAGGCTCCCGGGAGGCATTAGCAGGCCTGAGGAGAGAGTCATGACGACGTCGGTGATCGTTGCTGGAGCGCGGACACCCATCGGCAAGCTGATGGGTTCGCTGAAGGATTTCTCCGCCAGCGACCTGGGTGCCATCGCCATCGCCGGCGCGCTGGAGAAGGCCAACGTCCCGGCCGACCTGGTCGAGTACGTGATCATGGGGCAGGTGTTGACGGCCGGGGCCGGTCAGATGCCGGCCCGGCAGGCGGCCGTGGCGGCCGGCATCGGTTGGGACGTGCCGGCGTTGAGCATCAACAAGATGTGTCTGTCCGGGATCGACGCCATCGCCCTGGCCGACCAGCTGATTCGCGCCGGAGAGTTCGACGTGGTGGTAGCCGGCGGTCAGGAGTCGATGACCAAGGCGCCGCACCTGCTGATGGACAGCCGCGCGGGCTACAAGTACGGCGACGTGACGGTCCTGGACCACATGGCCTACGACGGCCTGCACGACGTGTTCACCGACCAGCCGATGGGCGCGCTCACCGAGCAGCGCAACGACGTCGACAAGTTCACCCGCGAAGAGCAGGACCAGTACGCCGCACGGTCGCATCAGCGGGCGGCCGCGGCGTGGAAGGACGGCGTGTTCACCGACGAGGTGGTGCCGGTGAACATCCCGCAGCGCAAGGGCGATCCGTTGCAGTTCACCGAGGACGAGGGCATCCGGGCCAACACCACCGCCGAGTCGCTGGCCGGCCTCAAGCCGGCGTTCCGCAAGGACGGCACCATTACCGCCGGGTCGGCCTCGCAGATCTCCGACGGCGCGGCCGCGGTGGTCGTGATGAGCAAGGCCAAGGCCCAGCAGCTCGGGCTGAGCTGGCTGGCCGAGATCGGTGCGCACGGGGTGGTCGCCGGACCGGACTCCACCCTGCAGTCGCAGCCGGCCAACGCCATCAAGAAAGCGCTCGGTCGCGAGGGCATCTCCGTCGACCAGCTCGACGTGGTGGAGATCAACGAGGCGTTTGCGGCCGTGGCGCTGGCCTCGACCCGCGAACTCGGCGTGAATCCCGACATCGTCAACGTCAACGGCGGTGCGATCGCGGTCGGGCACCCGATCGGGATGTCGGGGGCGCGGATCACCCTGCATGCCGCGCTGGAATTGTCGCGGCGCGGCTCGGGCTACGCCGTCGCGGCCCTGTGCGGGGCCGGCGGGCAGGGCGACGCGCTGATTCTGCGGGCGGGTTAGCCAGCGGTCGCGGCGTTCGCCGAGGTTGCTGGCATTCGCCCGCCGCGACGAAGTGTGATCTTCGTCATATCGGCCGATCACACCGCTTTTTCGGGGCTTTTTCGGGTGCTTTCGCCGTGGCCGGGCCAGTGCCTGAGCGCCGTCGCCACCGGGTGGAGCGGTTGCCGATGCGCATGCCAAACTTGACGACGTGACACGTCCGCGACCTTCCATCGGCCCCGCCCTGGCCGGGGCCGTCGATCTTTCCGGTCTCAAGCAGCGGGCCCAGGCGGCGAGCGGCCCGGCCGGCGGGCCCGCGCCGGCCGACGGTGGCCCCGGCATCAGCGCGGTCACCGAGGCCAACTTCGAGGCCGAGGTGCTGATCCGGTCCGAGGAAGTGCCGGTGGTGGTGCTGCTGTGGTCACCGCGCAGCGACGCGTGCGTCCAGCTGCTCGACACGCTGTCCGGGTTGGCCGCCCAGGACAACGGCAAGTGGTCGTTGGCCACCGTCAACGTGGACGTGGCGCCCCGGGTGGCCCAGATATTCGGGGTGGATGCCGTTCCGACCGTGGTGGCATTGGCTGCCGGGCAGCCGATTTCGAGCTTCCAGGGCATGCAGCCGGCCGACCAGTTGCGCGGCTGGCTCGATCAGATCCTTTCGGCGACCGCCGGGAAGCTCAAGGGCGCAACGGGTTCCGCGGAATCCGAGGCGGTCGACCCGGAGCTGGCCGCGGCCCGTCAACAGCTGGAGGCCGGCGACTTCGAGGCGGCCCGGACGTCGTATCAGGCGATCCTGGATGCCAACCCGGCCAGCGCGGAGGCCAAGGGCGCCATCCGCCAGATCGACTTCCTCACCCGCGCCACCGCGCAGCGCCCGGACGCCGTCGCCGTCGCCGATGCCGCGCCGGGCGACATCGACGCCGCCTTCGCGGCCGCCGACGTGCAGATCCTCAACCAGGACGTCGGCGCCGCGTTCGACCGCCTGATTGCCTTGGTGCGCAACACATCCGGCGACGACCGGGCCCGGGTGCGGACCAGGCTGGTCGAGCTGTTCGACCTTTTCGATCCGGCCGACCCCGAGGTCGTGGCTGGACGGCGCAACCTGGCAAACGCGCTGTATTAAGCGCGCTCGCGAAAGTCGTTGCGGGCTACTCGGGTTCCAGCCACAGCGCCGACGTCGGCGGCAGCACCAGCACCGCCGAGGCGGGCCGACCGTGCCAAGGGTCTTCGGTGGCGTCGACGCCGCCCATGTTGCCGATGCCCGAGCCGTTGTAGACCGTCGCGTCGGTGTTGAGCACCTCGCGCCAGCGGCCGGCCGACGGCAATCCCAGCCGATAGCCGCTGTGCTCGGCGCCGGCGAAGTTGAAGACGCACGCCATCACCGAGCCGTCCTTGCCGTAGCGCAGGAAGCTCAGCACGTTGTTGGCCGAGTCGTTGGCGTCGATCCAGGAGTAGCCGTCGGGCACGGTGTCCTGGCTCCACAGCGCCGGGTGGCTGCGATAGATGTCGTTGATGTCGCGCACCAGACGCAGGATCCCGTTGGAGAAGCCCTGCTCGTCGAGCTGCCACCAGTCCAGGCCGCGTTCTTCGGACCACTCGGCGCGCTGCCCGAATTCCTGGCCCATGAACAACAATTGCTTACCGGGGTGCGCCCACTGGTAGGCCAGCAGGCTGCGCAGCCCGGCGGCTTTGACGTGATTGTTGCCCGGCATCCGGCCCCACAGGGTGCCCTTGCCGTGCACCACCTCGTCGTGGCTGAGCGGCAGCACGTAGTTCTCGCTGAATGCGTAGAGCATCGAGAACGTCATCTCGTGGTGGTGGTAGCTGCGATAGATCGGGTCGCGGCTGATGTAGTCCAGCGTGTCGTGCATCCAGCCCATGTTCCACTTCATCGAAAATCCAAGTCCGCCAAGGTTTGTCGGCCTGGTCACGCCGGGCCACGAGGTCGACTCCTCGGCGATGGTGACGATGCCGGGCGCGGACTTGTGCGCGGTGGCGTTCATCTCCTGCAGGAACTGGACGGCCTCCAGGTTCTCCCGGCCGCCGTAGACGTTGGGGGTCCAGCCGCCCTCGGGGCGGGAGTAGTCCAGGTACAGCATCGAGGCCACCGCGTCCACCCGCAACCCGTCGATGTGGAACTCCTGCAGCCAGTACAACGCGTTGGCCACCAGGAAGTTACGCACCTCCCGACGGCCGAAGTCGAATACGTAAGTGCCCCAGTCGAGTTGCTCCCCACGCTTGGGGTCGGAGTGTTCGTAGAGCGGGGTGCCGTCGAACCGTCCCAGCGCCCACGCGTCCTTCGGGAAGTGTGCCGGCACCCAGTCGACGATCACACCGATACCGGCCTGGTGCAGGGCGTCGACCAGCGCCCGGAACTCGTCGGGCGTGCCGAATCGGGAGGTCGGCGCGTAGTACGACGTCACCTGGTATCCCCAGGAGCCGGCGAACGGATGCTCGGCGACCGGCAGCAGCTCCACGTGGGTGAAGCCGTGCTCCACAACGTAGTCCGTCAGCTCGCGGGCCAATTGGCGGTAGCTGAGCCCGGGACGCCAGGAGCCCAGGTGGACCTCGTAGGTGCTCATCGGCTCGAAGACCGGGTTGCGCGCGGCGCGCTGGGTCATCCAGTCGGCGTCTCCCCAGGTGTAGCTGCTGCGCGTCACCCGGGAGGCGGTGTGCGGGGGCACCTCGGTGGCGAACGCCATCGGATCGGCCCGCTCGGTGACCACGCCGTCGGCGCCGTGCACCTTGAACTTGTACAGCCCGCCGATCGGGAAGTCGGGCCAGAACAGCTCCCACACGCCCGACGAGCCCAACACCCGCATCGGCGCTTCGGTACCGGTCCAGCCGTTGAACTCACCGATCAGACTGATGCCCTTGGCGTTGGGCGCCCACACCGCGAACGACACCCCGGTGACGACGCCGTCGGCGGTGGTGAACGAGCGGGGATGCGCGCCAAGGACTTCCCAGAGCCGCTCGTGGCGCCCCTCGCCGAACAGGTGCAGGTCGACCTCGCCCAGGGTGGGCAGGAAGCGGTAGGCGTCGGCGACGACGTAGGGCTCGGAGTCGGGGTAGGTGATCTGTAGCCGGTAGTCGATCAGGTTCGTGAAGGGCAGGGCCACCGCGAAAAGGCCGGATTCGATGTGCTGCATCGCGAACCGGTCGCCGCCGACCAGCGCGGCGACCTCGGTCGCGTGCGGCCGGAACGCCCGGATGACGGTGTGATCGCCGTATTCGTGGGCCCCGAGAATTCCGTGCGGGTCGTGGTGGGTGCCGGCGACCAGGCGCGACAGGTCCGCAGGATCGGGCGCCAGGTGCGTCCGAGCGAGTTGATCGGCGTTGCTCATGTCCCTTTCACCTCCGGTCCGTTTCGTCGTGCGTTCAGCGCCTGCGTAGCAAGGTCATTCGAGCCTCATCGGGGATGAGCGGCATGTTGATGACGTGAGCGACCGCCTGTGCCGGGTCGATGCGAACGTAATTGGCTTGCCCCCACTGGAATTCCTGGCCGGTGATCTCGTCGCGCACCCAAAAGCGCTCGTAAGGCTCCATACCCAATGCCGCCATGTCTAAAAACAGCGTCGCTTCCTCGGGGCCGAATGCGTTGAGCGTCACCACCACCAGCACGCAGTCGCCGGTGGCCGGGTCGAACTTGCTGTAGGCGAGCAGCGCGTCGTTGTCCACGCCGTGGAAATGGATGGTGCGCAGCTGTTGCAGCGCGGGGTGGAGCCGCCGAATCGTGTTGAGCTGCGTGATGAATGGCTCGAGCGACCTTCCCTCGGCGAGCGCGCCGGCGAAATCGCGGGGCCGCAGTTCGTACTTCTCGGAGTTCAGGTACTCCTCGCTGCCCTCGCGCACCGCGCGGTGCTCGAACAGTTCGTAGCCCGAGTACACCCCCCAGGCCGGACCCATCGTGGCGGCCAGCACCGCGCGGATGGCGAACATCCCCGGACCGTTGTGCTGCAGGATGGCGTGCAGGATGTCGGGTGTGTTGACGAACAGGTTGGGCCGGCGGAAATCGGCCAGCGCGGCGATGTCGTTGCCGAACTCGGTCAGCTCCCACTTCGCGGTGCGCCAGGTGAAGTACGTATAGGACTGGGTGAAGCCCAGTTTGGCCAGCCCGTATTGCCGGACCGGCGGGGTGAAGGCCTCGGACAGGAACAGCACATCGGGATCGATGCCCTTGACCGCGGCGATCAGCCAGGCCCAGAAGTCCGGCGGTTTGGTGTGCGGGTTGTCGACGCGAAAGAACTTGACGCCGTGGTCGATCCAGTGCCGGACCACCCGCAGCACCTCGTCATAGAGACCGGCCGGGTCGTTGTCGAAGTTGAGCGGATAGATGTCCTGGTACTTCTTGGGCGGGTTCTCCGCGTACGCGATGGTGCCGTCCGGCAATTCGGTGAACCAGTTGCGGTGCTCGCGCGCCCACGGATGATCCGGCGCGCATTGCAGCGCCAGGTCGAGCGCCACCTCCATGCCCAGCTCGCGGGCCCGGGCGACGAACGCGTCGAAATCCTCGATGGTGCCCAGATCCGGGTGGACGGCGTCGTGGCCGCCCTCGTCGCTGCCGATCGCCCACGGCGAGCCCACATCCGTCGGGCCGGCGGTCGGAGAGTTGTTGCGCCCCTTGCGATGTACCTTCCCGATGGGATGGATCGGCGGCAGGTAGACGACGTCGAAGCCCATCGCCGCGATGCGCGGTAGCGCCGCGGCCGCCGTCGCGAAGGTGCCGTGCACGGGGTTGCCGTCGTCGTCCCAGCCGCCGGTCGAGCGGGGGAACATCTCATACCAGGAGCCGAAGCGGGCCAGCGGCCGATCCACCCAGACCCCGTACTGCTCGCCGCGGGTCAGCAGATCGCGCAGCGGATACTCCGCCAGGATCTCCTCGATTTCCGGCGCCAGCGCCAGCGCCGTCCGGGTGACCGGGTCCCCGGCGGTGCGCAGCGCGGCCGCGGCGGCCAGCAGCGGTTCGCGCCGGGTGCGCGGCACACCCGTGGCGGCGCGCTCGAACAGCTCCGCGCCGACCAGCAGATCGTTGGACAGCTCCGTCTCGCCCTGGCCGGCGTCCAGCTTGGCGACCAGCCCGTGCCGCCAGGAGTGGATCGGGTCGCCCCAGCCGTCCACCCGGAAGGTCCACAATCCGACCTGGTCGGGGGTGAACTGACCGTGGAAGACGTAGGGTTCGGGGCCCATCGTCATCGGCAGCGACAGCGGCTTGATCCGTTGCTGGTCGACCCTGCCCTCGCGGTCGGCGACCGGTGCCTGCACCGCCTTGACCCGGCGCGTCTCGGTCACCGGCGGATAGGCCGGTCCCAGGTAGCGCACCACCAGCGTCGCCGCCACCGCCTCGTGTCCCTCGCGCCACACCGAGGCGCTGACCGGCACCACCTCGCCGACGACGGCCTTGGCGGGATATGTCCCACAGGAGACGACCGGCTGGACGTTATCGATCTCGACACAACCGGGCACCAACACTCCGTTCCGATCTGCCCGGGTCCTTCGCGCCCGCCTGGCGGTTCGCAATCGGCACCGGGGTTTTCCGATTGTGGGCGGCCCACCCGCGGTGTGCTCCGTGCGGAATGCCGCTCGTCGGGAAACTTCCTGTGGTGGGGAACTTTCTGGGTGGGGAAGCATCGTCGCGACCCCGATAACTATCCGGTACCCACCCTAGTCTCCGGTCACACCCCCGCCACTGAAAAGCAAACGCAGGCGCACGGCAGCGGTGTTTTCCTGCCGCCGTGCGCGGGCCGGGAACCTCAGTAAGGTAGGGACGCGTGAAAGCCCTCCGCCGGTTTACCGTCCGTGCTCATCTGCCCGAGCGTCTGGCCGCGCTGGACCAGCTGTCGACCAACCTGCGCTGGTCGTGGGACAAGCCCACTCAGGACCTCTTCGCAAGCATCGATCCCGAGCTGTGGCAGCGCTGCGGCAGCGACCCGGTGGCGTTGCTGGGCGCGGTCAAACCGGCGCGGCTGGACGAGTTGGCGGTCGACGAGACGTTCCTGGGCCGGCTCGACGAGCTGACCGCCGACCTGAACGACTACCTGAGCCGCCCGCTGTGGTACCAGCAGCAGCAGGACCAGGGGGCGCAGATGCCGGCAGCCATCGCCTACTTCTCGATGGAGTTCGGCGTCGCCGAGGTGCTGCCCAACTACTCCGGCGGGCTGGGGATCCTCGCCGGTGACCACCTGAAGTCCGCGTCGGATCTGGGTGTGCCGCTGGTGGCGGTGGGCTTGTACTACCGCTCCGGCTACTTCCGGCAGTCGTTGACCGCCGACGGCTGGCAGCACGAGAACTACCCGGCGCTGGACCCCCAGGGGTTGCCGTTGCGGCTGCTGACCGACGCCACCGGCGATCCCGCCCTGGTCGAGTTGACGCTGCCCGACTCCGCGCAGCTGCATGCCCGCATCTGGGTGGCCCAGGTGGGCCGGGTGCCGCTGCTGCTGCTGGATTCCGACGTGCCCGAGAACGAGCACGACCTGCGCGGCGTCACCGACCGTCTGTACGGGGGCGATCAGGAGCATCGGATGCGGCAGGAGATCCTGGCCGGCATCGGCGGGGTGCGGGCGATCCGCGCCTACACCACGATCCACGGGCTGCCCGAACCCGAGGTGTTCCACATGAACGAGGGCCACGCCGGCTTCCTCGGGGCCGAGCGCATCCGCGAGCTGATGACGGGTTCGGGCTTGGACTTCGACACCGCCCTGGCGGTGGTGCGATCCAGCACGGTGTTCACCACGCACACACCGGTGCCGGCCGGCATCGACCGGTTCCCCATCGACATGGTACGGCTGTACTTCGACGACCACGCCGACGACGCGGCGGGAGCGCCCGTGCTGCTGCCGGGGGTGCCGACCGCCCGCATCCTGGCGCTCGGCGCCGAGGACGATCCGACGAAATTCAACATGGCGCACATGGGTCTGCGCCTGGCCCAGCGGGCCAACGGTGTGTCGTCGCTGCACGGCCGGGTGAGCCGGGCCATGTTCAACGAGCTGTGGCCGGGCTTCGACAGCAACGAGGTGCCGATCGGTTCGATCACCAACGGGGTGCACGCGCGCACCTGGGCGGCCCCGCAGTGGCTGCAGCTGGGTTACGAACTGGCGGGGTCGGATTCGTTCAGCGACCCGGGCGTGTGGCTGCGGGTGCAGCAGGTCGACGCCGGCCATCTGTGGGGGATCCGCTGCCAGCTGAGGTCGTTGCTCGTCGAGGACGTGCGGCAGCGGCTGCGCCGCTCATGGCTGGAACGAGGTGCCACGGACGCCGAATTGGGTTGGATCGAAACGGCTTTCGATCCCGACGTGTTGACCATCGGGTTCGCCCGGCGGGTGCCGACGTACAAGCGGCTGACGTTGATGCTGCGCGACCCCGACCGGCTGCAGCAGTTGCTGCTCGACGAGCAGCGGCCGATCCAGTTGATCGTGGCCGGCAAATCCCACCCGGCCGACGACGGCGGCAAGGCGTTGATCCAGCAGGTGGTGCGCTTCGCCGACCGGCCCGAGGTGCGCCACCGCATCGCCTT
Organism: Mycobacterium timonense; assembly: GCF_025821985.1. Taxonomy (NCBI): domain Bacteria; kingdom Bacillati; phylum Actinomycetota; class Actinomycetes; order Mycobacteriales; family Mycobacteriaceae; genus Mycobacterium; species Mycobacterium timonense. Next base: position 48,355 of record NZ_JACKSY010000042.1, read on the forward strand.
CCTGCCCGACTACGACATGTCGATGGCGCGGCTGCTGTACTGGGGCTGCGACGTCTGGTTGAACAATCCGCTACGGCCGCTGGAGGCCTGCGGCACCTCGGGGATGAAGAGCGCGCTGAACGGCGGGCTGAACCTGTCCATCCGCGACGGCTGGTGGGACGAGTGGTACGACGGCGAAAACGGTTGGGAGATCCCGTCCGCCGACGGTGTGGCCGACGAGCAACGCCGCGACGACCTGGAATCCGGCGCGCTCTACCGGCTGCTCGAGGAAGCGGTAGCGCCGAAGTTCTACGAACGCGACGAGCGCGGGGTGCCGCCGCGCTGGATCGAGATGGTGCGCCACACCCTGCAGACGCTCGGCCCGAAGGTGCTGGCGTCGCGGATGGTGCGCGACTACGTCGAGCAGTACTACACGCCGGCCGCGCAGTCGTGGCGCCGGACGATCGGACCGGCCGAGGGGGCGACCGGCGGCGCCGAGTTCGGCGCCGCCCGGGAGCTGGCCGCCTATCGCCGGCGCGCCGAAGAGGCATGGCCCAACATCGTGATCACCGACGTGGACAGCACCGGCCTGCCCGACAGCCCGGTGCTCGGCTCCAAGCTCACCCTGACCGCCACCGTGGCGCTGGGCGGGCTGGCGCCCGACGAGGTCACCGTCGAGGCGGTGGTGGGCCGGGTGGACGGCAGCGATGCACTGCTCGAGCCGGTCACCGTCGAGATGTCGTACGCCGGTACGGCCGAGGGCGGCAATCAGGTCTTCTCGACGACGACGCCGCTGCCGCTGGCCGGGTCGGTCGGCTACACGGTGCGGGTGCTGCCCCGGCATCCGATGTTGGCCGCCGGCAACGAGCTGGGCCTGGTCACCCTGGCCCGCTAGCCGTCGCGGCGGTGCGCAGCCGCTGCAGCGCCGCTCGCACCTGCGCGCCGTTGGTGGTCTGCCAGAACGGCGGCAGCGAGGCGCGCAGGTAGCCGCCGTAGCCGGCGGTGGCCATGCGCGAGTCGAGCACCGCGACCACGCCGCGGTCGCTGACCCGCCGCAACAGCCGGCCCGAGCCCTGCGCCAGCAGCAGCGCGGCATGGCTGGCGGCAACGGCCATGAAGCCGTTGCCGCCGCGCGCGGCCACCGCGCGCTGCCGCGCTCCGAGCAGCGGGTCGTCGGGCCGGGGAAACGGGATGCGGTCGATCAACACCAACGACAGCGACGGGCCGGGCACGTCGACGCCCTGCCACAGCGACAGGGTGCCGAACAGCGACGTCTGCGGCTCGGCGCTGAACTGCTCGACCAGCGCCGAGGTGCTGTCGTCGCCCTGACACAGCACCGGCGTCGACAGCCGGTCGCGCATCGCCTCGGCGGCCGCCCGGGCGGCCCGCATCGACGAGAACAGGCCCAGGGTGCGCCCGTCGGCGGCGGTGATGAGCTCGGCGATCTCGGTCAGCTGCTCGGCCGAGCCGACGCCGTCGCGTCCGGGCGGCGGCAGATGCGCTGCCACATAAAGGATTCCGGCCTTGGCGTGCTGAAACGGCGACCCCACGTCCAGGCCGCGCCAGGGCGGGTCGTCACCGTCGGGTCCTTTCAGCCCCCAGGCCGCGGCCATGGCGTCGAAGGAGCCGCCGATGGTCAGCGTCGCCGACGTCAGCACCACGGTGGAACGCGAGAACACCCGGTCGCGCAACAGGTCGGCCACCGACAGCGGGGCCACCCGCAGCACCGGGCGCATCGCGCCCCGGTTGTCCTCGTGGTCCAGCCACACCACGTCGGTGCGGTCGGGGATGGCCGGGCCGAACGACGCCAGCACCCGCGACGCGGTGTCGGAGATCTCGCTCAGTGCCGCAACCGCTTCGGCGCGCGCGGACGCCGCCTTGGGGTCGCTGGTGGTGTCGATCGCCGAGCGGGCCGCGCTCGCCGCGTCGCGCAGCGCCGCCAGGTAGGTCGCCAGCTCGTCGTCGAGGCGATCGATGCGCCCCGGCGTGCCGTCGTGGATGGCCGCGGCGAAGGTCGCCGTCGTCGCCTCCAGCCGCTGGACCAGTTCCGGGCTCACCAGCCGGCCGATCCGGCGCGCGGCGATGCCGAGGGCCGCCGACGTCAGCTCCGCGGTGGCCACCGAGGTCACCCGGTCCACCAGCTCGTGCGCCTCGTCGATGACCAGCAGCGCGTGCTCGGGCAGGATCGCCGAGTCGGACACCGCGTCGATGGCCAGCAGCGCGTGGTTGGTGACCACGACATCGGCCTGACCGGCCCGGCTGCGCGCGCGCTCGGAGAAGCATTCGGCGCCGAACGGACAGCGCGCCACCCCGAGGCATTCCCGCGCCGAAACGCTGACCTGCGACCAGGACCGGTCCGGCACGCCGGGCTTGAGGTCGTCGCGGTCACCGGAGTCGGTGCTCGACGCCCATTCGGTGAGCCGTTGCACGTCGCGGCCCAACGCGCTGACCGCCATCGGGTTGAACAGTTCCTCCTGCGGCCGGTCGGCGGCTTCCTCACCGTCGGCCGGCCCGCCATTGTGAATCTTGTTCAAGCACAAATAGTTTCGTCGTCCCTTGAGCAACGCGAACTGGGGCCGCCGCGGCAGCGCCGCGGCCAGCGAATCGATCAGCCGGGGCAGGTCGCGGTCGACGAGCTGGCGCTGCAACGCGATGGTGGCCGTCGACACCACCACCGGGGAGTCGTCGCGCAGGGCGTGCACGATCGCGGGCACCAGATACGCCAGCGACTTGCCGGTGCCGGTGCCGGCCTGCACGACCAGGTGCCGGCCGGTGTCGAAGGCCTGGGCCACCGCGGCGGCCATCTGCTGCTGGCCTTCGCGCTCGCTGCCGCCCAGCGCGGCCACGGCGGTGGCCAGCAACTCGGGCACGGAAAGCTCGGACGTGACGATCCTCTTCGCTCGGTTCTGCTCGGTCGAGCCCGGTCAGTCGATGCCGGGCGGCCGTCGCCGGTCGGCCGGGATCTGGGTGGTCGGGATCGCGGGTTCGCCGTGGGACAGGTTCAGCCCCTCCCACGGCAGACTGCGCAGCCCGGAAGCTACCAGTTCGCGCGCCGCGGCGAGGTTCGGTTTGGACACCAGCTCGCCGCCGCGCACCAACGGCACCGTCACCGCCCGGGCCGGCTCGGCGACGTCCGGCCGATGGCCGGCCGGATAGACCAGCTCCTCGGTGATGATGCCGGTGTCCCGGGAGAGCCGCAGCGCCTCCTTGCGCCCGCCCCGGGATTCCTTGTGGCTGCTGCGCTTCTGCACCGGCAGGCCGTCCACCTCGACGAGCTTGTAGACCATGTTCGCCGTCGGGGCGCCCGAACCGGTCACCACTGAGGTGCCCACGCCGTAGCTGTCCACCGGCTCGGCGGCCAGCGCGGCGATGGAGAACTCGTCGAGGTCACCGGAGACCACGATGCGGGTGCGGGTGGCTCCGAGCCTGTCCAGCTGCTCGCGGACCTGGCGGGCCAGCACGCCCAGCTCGCCGGAGTCGATGCGCACCGCGCCCAGCCCGGTGCCGGCCGCCGTCACCGCGTTGGCCACCCCGGTCGTCACGTCGTAGGTGTCCACCAGCAGCGTGGTGTCGACGCCGAGCGCCTGCACCTGTGCCCGAAACGCCGCCAGTTCAGTGGATTCCGCGGCGGCGTCGGTGCGGGCGTGCAGCATGGTGAACGCGTGCGCCGAGGTGCCCTCGGCCGGAATTCCGTAGCAGCGCTGGGCCTCCAAGTTCGAGGAGGCGGCGAAGCCGGCGATGTAGGCAGCGCGGGCCGCGGCCACCGCCGCCTGCTCATGCGTGCGCCGTGACCCCATCTCGATCAGCGGCCGGCCCCTGGCCGCGCTGACCATGCGCGCCGCGGCGGACGCGATCGCGGTGTCGTGGTTGAAGATCGACAGCGCCAGCGTTTCGAGCACCACGCATTCCGCGAAGGTCCCGGTCACCGACAGCACCGGCGACCCGGGGAAATACAGCTCGCCCTCGGCGTAGCCGTCGATGTCGCCGCCGAACCGAAAATCGCGCAGGTACCGCAGCGTGTCGGGATCGAGGAATTGCCGCAGCGACTGGCAGGCCTCGTCGCCGAAGGTGAACTGCGGCAGCGCCTCGAGCAGCCGGCCGGTTCCGCCCACCACGCCGTACCGGCGTCCCTCGGGAAGCCGGCGCGCGAACAGTTCGAAGGTGGTCCGCCGACCGGCGCTGCCGTCGCGCAATGCGGCCGCCAACATGGTCAACTCGTATTTGTCGGTCAGGAGCCCAGTGACGACCGGGTCGTTCATTCCATAACGGTATCGGCTGCGGATCGGGGCTCGGTAACGTCGTCCATACCTCGGTATCGTGGGGGCCATGGTTGTTATGTCAGCGCCCACCGAGCCGAAGTCCAGGCCGGGCACTACAGGACAACGCGAGTCCGCTCCCGAGGAGGTCACGGCCAGCCCGTGGGTCACGATCGTCTGGGACGACCCGGTCAACCTGATGACCTACGTGACCTACGTGTTCCAGAAGTTGTTCGGCTACAGCGAACCGCACGCCACCAAGCTGATGCTGCAGGTGCACAACGAGGGAAAGGCCGTGGTGTCCGCGGGCAGCCGCGAGGCCATGGAAGTGGACGTGTCCAAACTGCATGCCGCCGGTTTGTGGGCGACCATGCAGCAGGACCGCTGAGATTCGGGGCACCGGCGATTTCCTGTGCGCAAGTGGAAGCGGGTCGAGACTGCGGACGGTCCCCGTTTTCGGTCCGCCCTGGCCTCCCATGAGGCCGCGCTGCTCAAAAACCTGGCCACCGCGATGATCGGGCTGCTCGATGAGCGTGAATCCTCTTCGCCGGCAGACGAACTCGAGGAAATCACCGGCATCAAGACCGGGAACGCGCAACCACCGAAGGATCCGACGCTGCGCCGGCTGCTGCCCGACTTCTACCGGCCCGACGACAACGGCGACGAGTCGCCCGATGCCGCCGAGAGCCTGAACGCCGCGCTGCGCAGCCTGCACGAGCCCGGCATCGTCAACGCCAAACGTGTTGCCGCACAGCGCTTGTTGGACACCGTCCCCGACGACGGCGGCCGGTTCGAGTTGACCGAGGACGACGCGAACGCGTGGATCGCGGCGGTCAACGACATCCGGCTGACGCTGGGCGTCATGCTCGAAATCGGGCCGGACGGCCCGGAGCGGCTGCCGGCCGACCATCCGCTGGCCGTGCACTTCGACGTCTACCAGTGGCTGACCGTGCTGCAGGAGTACCTGGTCCTGGTGCTCATGGGGCCCCGGCCATCGTGACGGCTCGGCGATGAACGCCATCACCGACGTCGGCGGCATCCGCGTCGGCCACCACCAGCGATTGGATCCCGACGCGTCGCTGGGCGCCGGCTGGGCCTGCGGCGTCACCGTCGTGCTCACCCCGCCGGGCACCGTCGGCGCGGTGGACTGCCGCGGCGGTGCGCCCGGCACCCGCGAGACCGACCTGCTGGACCCGGCCAACACCGTGCGGTTCGTGGACGCGGTGCTGCTCGCCGGCGGTAGTGCCTACGGGCTGGCCGCCGCCGACGGCGTGATGCGCTGGCTGGAGGAACACGACCGTGGGGTGGCGATGGACGGCGGCGTGGTGCCCATCGTCCCCGGGGCGGTGATCTTCGACCTGCCCGTCGGCGGCTGGCACTGCCGCCCGACGGCCGAGTTCGGCTACCTGGCCTGCGCCGCCGCGCGCGACGACGACGCGCCGGCCGTCGGGACCGTCGGCGCCGGGGTGGGGGCGCGGGCCGGCGCGCTCAAGGGCGGCGTCGGGACCGCCTCGCGCAGCTTGCCCAGCGGTGTGACCGTCGGGGCGCTGGCCGTGGTGAACTCCGCGGGCGAGGTCGTCGACCGGGCGACCGGATTGCCGTGGATGACGGACCTGGTCGAGCAGTTCGGGCTGCGACCGCCGCCGGTCGAGCAGATCGAGGCGTTCGCCGCGTTGCCGTCGCCGTCGAACCCGCTGGACAACCCGCTCAACACCGTCATCGCGGTGGTGGCCACCGACGCCGCGCTGAGCGCGGCGGCCTGCCGGCGGGTGGCCGTCGCGGCCCACGACGGCCTGGCCCGCAGCATCCGCCCGGCCCACACCCCGGTCGACGGTGACACCGTGTTCGTGCTGGCCACCGGGGCGGTCGAGGTGCCGCCCGAGGCCGATACGCCGGCCGCCTTCTCGCCGGAGACCCGGTTGGCCACCGAGGTGGGCGTCGCCGCCGCCGACTGCCTGGCGCACGCAGTGCTGGGCGGTGTGCTGGCCGCCGACTCCGTCGCCGGCATCCCGAGCTACCGGGACGTGCTGCCCGGCGCGCTGGGCCGGTGAACGCCGACCGGTAGCCTTGACGATGCTGGCAGCGCGCTGGAAGGGCAGCCATGGGTAAGACCACCGGACGGGCACCTGCCGCCCAGACCAAGAAGCGGTCCACGGCGGCGGCGGGCGCCACCACCATCGTCACCTTCGTCGCGCTGCTCTACCTCGTCGAGCTGATCGACCAGCTGACCCGCCACGCCCTGGACGTCCACGGCATCCGGCCGCAGCGGGTCGACGGCCTGTGGGGCATCGTCTTCGCCCCGGTGCTGCACGAGAGCTGGCAGCACCTGATGGCCAACACCGTGCCGCTGCTGGTGCTCGGATTCCTGATGACGCTGGCCGGGCTGGCCCGGTTCGTCTGGGCGACCGTGATCATCTGGATCGTGGGGGGTTTCGGCACCTGGCTGATCGGCAACGTCGGCAGCAGCTGCGGGCCCACCGACCACATCGGGGCCTCCGGCCTGATCTTCGGCTGGCTGGCCTTCCTGCTGGTGTTCGGCATCTTCGTGCGCCGGGTCCGCGACATCATCATCGGCCTGGCGGTCATGTTCGCCTACGGCGGCGTGCTGCTCGGCGCCATGCCGGTGCTCGGCCTGTGCGGCGGCGTGTCCTGGCAGGGCCACCTGTGCGGGGCGATCGCCGGCGTGCTGGCCGCCTACCTGCTGTCCGAACCGGAACGCAAGGGCCGCTCCGGCCGCAAGACCGGCGCCGGCGCGCCGCGCCCCAAGACATGAGCTCGGCACTGGCGCCCGTCGGGATCTTCGACTCCGGCGTCGGCGGACTGACCGTCGCGCGGGCCATCATCGACCAGCTGCCCGACGAGCACATCATTTACGTCGGCGACACCGGCCACGGGCCGTACGGCCCGCTGAGCATCCCCGAGGTGCGGGCGCACGCGCTGGCCATCGGCGACGACCTGGTCGGCCGCGGGGTCAAGGCGTTGGTGATCGCGTGCAACACCGCGTCGGCGGCCTGCCTGCGGGATGCCCGCGAACGCTACGAGGTGCCCGTCGTCGAGGTGATCCTGCCCGCGGTGCGCCGCGCGGTCGCCACCACGCGCAACGGCCGCATCGGGGTGATCGGCACCCAGGCGACCATCAATTCGCACGCCTACCAGGACGCGTTCGCCGCCGCCCGCGACACCGAGATCACCGCGGTGGCCTGTCCCCGGTTCGTCGACTTCGTCGAGCGCGGGGTGACCAGCGGCCGTCAGGTGCTCGGGCTGGCCGAGGGTTATCTGGAGCCGCTGCAGCGCGCGCAGGTCGACACGCTGGTGCTCGGTTGCACGCACTACCCGTTGCTGTCGGGGCTGATCCAGTTGGCGATGGGGGACAACGTGACGTTGGTGTCCAGCGCCGAGGAGACCGCCAAGGAGGTGCTGCGGGTGCTCACCGAGCGGGACCTACTGCACCCGCACCCCGACGATCCCCGCGCCGCCGGGCCGTCCCGGGTGTTCGAAGCCACCGGCGACCCCGAGGCATTCACCCGATTGGCAGCCCGGTTCCTGGGTCCGGCCGTCTCGGGTGTCCGGCCTGTCCATCATGTGCGTATTGACTGACCCGCGGACGAGATTCTCGTCACACCAATGCGGCAATGTTTTCGTCATGGTCCCATCGGGCATGGCACAGTAGTGTCCGTGCGAATAACCGTGCTCGGCTGCTCGGGCAGCGTGGTGGGTCCGGATTCGCCTGCGTCGGGTTATCTGCTTCGGGCACCGGATACTCCGCCCTTGGTCATCGACTTCGGCGGGGGTGTGCTGGGCGCGCTGCAGCGCTACGCCGATCCCAGTTCGGTGCACGTGCTCCTGTCGCATCTGCATGCCGATCACTGCCTGGATCTGCCCGGGCTTTTCGTCTGGCGGCGCTATCACCCGACGCGCCCGCTCGGCAAGGCGATGCTGTACGGCCCCGGCGACACCTGGTCGCGGTTGGGCGCGGCGTCGTCACCCTACGGCGGTGAAATCGATGACTGCTCAGATATTTTCGACGTTCGCCATTGGGTCGACGGCGAGCCGGTGACGATCGGAGGGTTGACGGTGACGCCGCGGGTGGTGGCCCATCCGACCGAGTCCTACGGCTTGCGCGTCACCGATCACACCGGCGCGTCCTTCGTCTACAGCGGTGACACCGGCGCCTGCGATCAGCTCGTCGAGCTGGCTCGCGGCGCCGATGTTTTTTTGTGCGAGGCCTCCTGGACGCATTCGCCCGACCGCCCGCCCGCGCTGCACCTGTCGGGCACCGAGGCGGGCCGGGCCGCCGCGCAGGCCGGCGTCCACGAGTTGTTGTTGACCCACATCCCGCCGTGGACCTCGCGGGAGGACGTCATCAGCGAGGCCAAGGCCGAGTTCGACGGCCCCGTGCACGCGGTGGTGTGCGGCGAGACGTTCGACGTCCGCCGTTCCGAGAGGGTCTGAGCCGACCGGTTCGAGGTGGCTTAGGGTTACTGGGTGACGCGACGAGAAGACGGCCGCCTGGACGACGAGCTTCGCCCGCTGGTGATCACCCGCGGGTTCACCGAACACCCCGCCGGTTCGGTGCTGATCGAATTCGGCCACACCAAGGTGATGTGCACGGCCAGCGTCACCGAGGGCGTGCCGCGCTGGCGCAAGGGCTCGGGCCTGGGCTGGCTGACCGCCGAGTACGCGATGTTGCCGTCGGCGACGCACACCCGCTCGGACCGCGAATCGGTCAAGGGCCGACTGTCCGGGCGCACCCAGGAGATCAGCCGGCTCATCGGTCGGTCGCTGCGGGCCTGCATCGACCTGGCGGCGCTGGGGGAGAACACGATCGCCGTCGACTGCGACGTGCTGCAGGCCGACGGCGGCACCCGCACCGCGGCAATCACCGGCGCCTTCGTGGCGCTGGCCGACGCCGTCACCTACCTGTCGGCGGCGGGGAAACTGTCCGATCCGCGGCCGTTGTCGTGTGCCATCGCGGCGGTCAGCGTCGGCGTGGTCGACGGCCGGATCCGGGTCGATCTGCCCTACGAGGAGGACGCCCGCGCCGAGGTCGACATGAACGTCGTCGCCACCGACACCGGCACGCTGGTGGAGGTGCAGGGCACCGGCGAGGGGGCCACCTTCCCGCGTTCGACCCTGGACAAACTGCTCGACGCGGCGCTGGCCGCCTGCGACAAGCTGTTCGCCGCCCAGCGCGAGGCGCTCAAGCTGCCCTACCCGGGGGTGTTGCCCGAGGGGCCGCCGCCGCCGAAGGCGTTCGGCAGCTGACCCGCCTGCCGGTGACCAGCGTTTCCGTGTGATACCCGCCCGACATGCGCGTAGCGTTGTGGGCTTGGAGGTGCCGCATGAGCGACGACGCCGAACGGCGGTCCAGAGTGTCGGGAGCCGCACGTAGGTCCGCTGATGAGGCGGCCGAGCGTGTCGCGGCGGCACGTGAACGTCTGCATGCGGCCCGCCTGTCCGCCGGCGATGCCCATGAGCGTGCCGCGCAGTTGCACGACAGAGCTGCTGGGGGGGGCTTCGGTGACGTCGAAGCTCACCACAGGTCTGCCGAGCGGCATCGAGCGGCACGGGATGCGGACTACCTGGCTGCTGAGCAGGATCAGTAAAGCCTGACACGAATTTAGTTGTGGCACAGGGAAATTAGTCCTGCCTCCCACCGGGCAGGGGTTCCCTCGCCTGGTCGCCCTGACAGATTGCCTAGAGTCGTGCAAGTGAAGCCGACGCATGTTCAGGGATAGCTGTTGAGCCCGCTGCTGGTCGCCAGCCGCAATCGCAAGAAGCTGGCCGAGTTGCGCCGGGTGCTCGACGCGGCCGGTGTGACGGGGTTGACGCTGGTGTCGCTCGACGATGTGGCGCCGTTCGAGGAGGCGCCGGAGACCGGTGCGGTGTTCGAGGAGAATGCGTTGGCCAAGGCCCGGGACGCGTTCGCCGCGACCGGTCTGGCGAGCGTGGCCGACGATTCCGGGCTGGAGGTGGCCGCGCTGAACGGCATGCCCGGCGTGCTTTCGGCCCGTTGGTCGGGCCGCCACGGCGACGACGCCGCCAACACCGCGTTGCTGCTGGCGCAATTGCGGGATGTGCCCGACGAGCGGCGTGCCGCGTCGTTCGTGTCCGCGTGCGCGCTGGTGTCGGCGTCGGGGGAGGTCGTCGTTCGCGGCGAGTGGCCGGGCCGCATCGCCTGCGAGCCGCGCGGGGACGGCGGCTTCGGCTACGACCCGGTCTTCGTTCCCGACGATGCCGGGGGCCGCACCGCGGCACAGCTCAGCCCGGCGGAGAAGGACGCGGTGTCGCATCGCGGTCGCGCGCTGCGGCTGCTGGTGCCGGCGCTGGAAACGCTGGCCCGCGCGCCGGGTTGAATCGGCGGCCGGGCTTACACGCCGAAGCGCGCCTTGACGTCCCGGGTCTGGAAGTGCTCGACGATGATGCCGAGCAGCGGGATGGTGCCGGACAGCAGCACGCCGATCGTCTTGCCGATCGGCCAGCGCACCTTGACCGCCAGGTTGAATGCGGTCAGCACGTAGACGAAATAGACCCAGCCGTGCACCACCTCGATCCACCGGATTTCGTGGTGCATGACCAGGTGCGAGACGATCTCGTAGCACAGCGCGATGAGCCACAGCCCCGTCGTCCACGCCATGATCCGGTAGCCGAGCAGCGCGGTGCGGATCTTGTCGACGGGGACCGCGGGCACGGGCGCTCCGGGCGTCTCCGGTGTGGTCATGTGGTTGTCCTGTCCTGTTGTGCGGCGTCCTGGGCGGCGAGCTCGGCCAGATAACGGTTGTACTCCCGCAGCGCCGGGTCGTCGGGCGGCCGGGGGGTGGGCCTGGGCCGCTCGGGCAGCAGCCCGGCGGGTATCTCCGTCACGGCAGCGGTGTCGCGCGGCCGGGGCGGTTCCTCTTCGTAGCGAACGAATTTGCGGTAGGCGTACACGCAGAACCACGCGAACAGCGGCCATTGCAGCGCGTAGCCGAGGTTCTGGAACGAGCCGGAGACGGACTGAAACCTGGTCCACTGCCACCAGCCCAGCGCCAGGCAGCCGCACGCCGCGATGATCACCAGAGCGATCAGCGCGGGCCGGCGACGGCGCTTCCGAGGGGCCGGGGTGGACACCCCTCGACCGTACCGCTGCGCACCGCCCAGACGGCCCGGGAGGCGACGAGGCGTTACGATCGCCACGCCGCGGGCGTGGCGAAATTGGCAGACGCGATGGTTTTAGGTGCCATTGCTCGAAAGAGCTTGAGGGTTCGAGTCCCTCCGCCCGCACTGGTATCGACGCAGGTCAGAGGGTGTTTTTGGGGCTTGCCACAGTCCGTTTGAGCACATTTTGAGCACACTCCAAAACACGTCTGCTCGCACAGCAAAACTCACACGGTGTCACGCGCTCGCCCAGGCCCGTACTGGACGTGCAAGCTCGCGGCCACCGCGTCTAGGTCGGTGTCGAACAGGTCGGCGTACACCCGCAACGTCACCGAGGGGTCTTTGTGGCCGAGCATCCGCGCCAGCGCCAGCACGTTCACGCCCGCCGACACGGCCAGCGAGGCGCACGTGTGCCGAAGGTCATGGGGCGTCACCGTTTGCACGCCAGCGGCCCGCACCGCCCGCGTAAACCAGCCGTTGGACGACTTCGGGCGTTGCAGGTACCGACCGTCCGGTGTGCAGAACACCAAATCGTTCGGACCCTTACCGGCGCAGATCGCCGACAATTCGTTGAGCACGAATTCGGGCACCGGCACCGACCGCGCCTCGCGGCCCTTGGTGGGTCCGACTTCATGCCTGACCCCGATCTGTACCGCGTTATTGTGAATGCTCAGACGCCGACGCAGGAATTGCACATCACGCACCCGGGCGGTGATCAACCAGGCAACCAGCCCGCGAGGCCGCGGAGGCGGCCAATGTCTGTCGAGACCCGGACGTCCACCTGTTCGTCGGCGGCAAGGATCTTGTCGGGACCGTCGTCAAAGCTGACAGCGATCCCTTCGGATGTCTCGGACACGTCCGTGACCCGGTGCCAGATGTTGGCGCTGCATGGACCGGGTGCTTCGCCGGAAATGCCCAGCCATAGCGCGGCTGAATCCCTCCACAGGGCCGGAATCAGCTCGGCCCGCACCACCCCGGTCGTCGGTTCTGATACCCGCTCTGCCATGCCTAGGAATGGTAGCGCCGGTACGCTGCCGGACCAGCAAACGGTGTCTCTCCGTGGCGCTGAGCCCCGGCAATCGGGCACACAGAAGCGGCCCCGAGCGTCTAGACCGAGGCCGCTGTGAGTGGGTTAGTAGTTACTGCCGCCGTATCCCGGTGGTGGCAGCTCAGGGTGGTTCGGGTCTAGCTGTAGCTGTGTCGTCGTCGTGGGCGGCATTCCATCGCCATCTTTGTATCGCTGCGTGGTCGCCGGTGCCGGTGGCGGCAGCTCGGAGCAGTTCGGGTACACAGTCGACGCATCGGCCGCGAGTATGTTCCATGCCATCTCTGTCGGGGTACGAGCAGCGCCGAGCAGCGGACGAGGGATGGTGAGGTGCATACCAACGTCGTTGTTCGACTCGGACACGACACCTTGCCAGGCTTGATAGCCCGAAAACCCTTGCTGTATAAGCTCGCAGTACCGGTGTGCGTGCGCAACCACCAAAGCCGGGTTATCAGCCTCGTACCCTTCAACCGATCGGAGCTGGTACAAAAGACGTCGGTCATCAGCGCTCAATACCGGTGGTACGGAGGGTTTCACCACGGTTACGGTCGGTGGCGTCGTGCTCGGCGCGGCTGCGACAGTCGTCGTTGTCGAGTGTTGCGGCACAACGTGATTCGTGACTGTTGTTTTGAAACCTGGTACCGCGAGCCATAACCCGGCACCGATCGCAGCGCCAGCGGCCACGATGCCGGTCGCGAGCGCAGCGGTGCGCGGCCATGAGCGGCGCTGTGACTCGTCGTCGCCGTCGTCGGCCGACCAGGCAAGCTCCGGTGTCGGCGCGGCGCTGGTCGGCACGCTGGTGGTTTCCGGTTCGTCGCCAGGTTCGGCCTGGCGGGTGTCGTCGTCGCTCATCGCCCGTTCTCCCCACTCGGGTCACTAGCGTAAAACTGGCGAGTGCCGAAGTGGTTGTTTTGGAGCAACGAGCTGGCGGATCAGGCCGCAAGACGCCGACGCCGCGTGACGTGGCTGATTGTCCCAAGCTGGCTGTTGTCAGCACTTAAGCGGTTCGATGCGCTGCCGAGATCGGGAGACGCTATTGTTGCTGGTAGTGGGGCAACACGACAAGGAAATCCGAGCGCTGATAGAGACGGTCTTGGGCCATGGATGGGTCGAGGTCACCGGGAAGCGGTACTACAAGTTCCGATGCCCGTGCGGGAAGCACCAGAAGACGATCCACAAATCGCCTAGCGACCCGAACTATGTGCGGAACACCTTGAAGTGGTTTGAGCGTCAAGAATGTTGGGAGGAAGGTGAGCAAGATGCCTAGCTTTTACGTCGAGCTGAACTTTGACGACGGTCGCGGCCAGTTCAACGACGACATGCTGGCTCACCTTGACGACGTTGCCGAGGCGCTCGCTGATCTGACCGGCGTTGATGGCGATGTGGGAGCTGACGTCGCGGCGGGGCGAGTCGATCTGTGCATCACGGTCACCGCCGACAACCCGCCAGACGCTCTGCTGAAAGCGTTCACAGCGGCCCGTACTGCGATACACACGGCAGGCGGGCACACCGGCACCTGGGATGGCTGGCTAGAAAACATGCTCGAAGAAGCTCAGTACCGGTCGAGCGTGACCCCGGCAGCAGCAGTGGACTGCACTGCCTGAGTCCGGCGCATGAGCGAGCTGCGGTACGGCAAAATCCGCCTGCCAAACAACCGGGGGTCCGCACAACGGGCGTACGACGCGGCTCTTGCGCAAGCGTGGTCGACTGTCGCCGAAGGTGAGCACGTCTTTGATCTCATCCTGGATGGTGGTCAGGCCGATCTTGGCAATGACGCCGTGATGGTGTGGTCTTACAGCTTTCAAGTGGTCGGTCCCGGTGAATCGGCATCCGGGCGGGTCCGTTGAACGGTCGGCAAACACCCTCGTGAGCACATTTTGAGCACAAAAATCCGACAGTTACAGATAACTAGCGTTAAGTCGCGTAGCGTGTTTGCGCAGCTAGACGGCTATTTGAGCCTCTGACCTGCATAGCTGTAGAGGGTTCGAGTCCCTCCGCCCGCACCGATGCGGTAAGGGAATTCATGCAGGTAGACAGCGGTTTTCATGTTCTCTCTGGCCGCTCCGTGGCCGCATTTTGGCCACAACTCACGAGTAACTTGGGCGAGCTGCATTGCTGGACGCGCTGCTCGATGAACGCGCCGCGGCCGCCCAAACCGGTGTTGCTAGGCGCGGCGGTATCAGCCGTGACGCCTGACGTGCGGTACTAGCGTGGGTCATCAAGCTGGCGGGGAAAGGGATGGGCGATGCTCGCTAGGTTGGCCCGGTCGCAATGTCCGACGCACGGCCGCAGGGCGACGGGGAGAACTGCGAAAACTCGGGCGCGGCAGTGCAGCTGAAGTGGTTGAGCGTCGCCGAGCTGATCGCGGAAGCCGGCGGCGATCCGTGGGCGATCAACCAGAGCCTTCAGGCCGGCAGCCCCTCTCAAATATCCAGCCTCGCTGAGGCTTTCCACGGAGCCGGACGCCACACGGCCGAAGCCGATCACGCATTCGAGCAAGCCCGGAAACGCTTCGACGCGGCCTGGAATCACCAGAACGGCGACCACCCGATCAACGACTCCGCCGAAGTGCAGCGCCTCGTCAAATCCCTTGGCGCGCAGTCGGAGCAACTTCCCAAGATCGGCACCGATCTGGAAGAACATCGCCGCCGCGCTGGCTGAAGCGCAGAAGGCGGGGACGCAACGAGTCGGCTTGTTGGAAGACGAGTTGCAGGGCCTCGACAATGTGATCGACGCTGCTGAGCATGACCTGCAATACGGCCATCCCAATCATGTGGGTGGGCAGGCAACCACCGGGCACACACACAGCGCCCCCGGTGGATGAGGAATACCGTTTCAGAAGGGAAGTGACGAGTGTGGACCTTGGGAGCCAGAATCGCGGTTGCGGCGTCAGCTGTCAGCCTGCTCCTGAGTGGCTGTTCTGAAGTGCGCAACCCCATCGCGCCGCCACAGGCGCGGGCTCAGGTCATCGCCGCCGCCCGCGACATCGTCCAGGCGCTCCACGCTGAAGTGACCGAAGCGAACTTCAGCTACGAGTCGTGTAATGACCAGGGCGAGGCGCCTTTTCGCGGTGTTGTCAACCTGTCGTTTTGGATGCCAGGAGTGCCGCACAACCAGGCCGTCGACCCGCAAGCAGTCATCAAGGGCCTCGTCGCCGACGGGTGGAGCACCGATTCCGACTTCGTATCGCACGGCGCAACGCTGAAGAAGAACGGCGTCATCGTCATCCTGACGATCGCGCCGCAAGCCGGGCCCAGCACCGTCTATCACCGGCATGTCGGCGCCGACATCAACGGCGAATGCCGCGACACCACCGACCACCGCACTGACGGCTCGACGTCTCCCGTCGACGTCAGCAAGGAAATCCAGCCTCAGTGACAAAAGGCCGAGTGGGACAAACCTGACCGAAAGTTATTGCTCAGGGACTTTTGCGAACTTCCAGGCTGGTCGCGACGTCATGGGCGAGCTGGTCGGCTAGTTCCCTCGACACGGTGCCGGTACAGCGCCACCGAAATCCTGCGGACTGGTAGGCGTCAAACACGTCCTGCCGGGTACATGGACCTCACGGGATATGAGGGAGACGCCATGCCCACCGGATACGAGTCAACACCACACGGCGAAGAGGCCGTCAGCGCAGAAGATGTCGAGCTCGCCGAACTCAGGGCCGCGAAGGCGCGGGAACGCGCCGCCCGCGCGGGACTGTCGGCGGCGCGCAGTTTCGAGGAATCCGCCGTCCAACACGAACGGGTCGCCAAGACGCAGGACTGGACGGTCCAACAGGGCGTGCCGGAGGTGGACATGCACCGCGCGTCGGCGATCAAGCACCGTCAGGCGGCGGCGGAGGACCGCAAGCTGGCCGAGCGCAAGCGCCGGGAATCCGCCGCCGACCTGGCCTCTCCGGCGTCGGCCAGCGACTGACGCCGGCCAGTCCTCGATGAACCGGGCCCGCACGTCGGGCGCCGGCAGCGGACGAGTGTCGTACTTACCGAACAGGCGCTACCGGACGTCGGCGACCCGGTCGTAGAGCCAGTCGCGCAGCCGGGCCGGCAGCGGCCGGGCCCGCAGGTTGACCTTTGGTAAGGCAACCCTTAGTTTGTGGGTGACGTACCGAGTCGTGAGCGGCTGGCCGGTGGTCGGCGAACGGGGATGCCACCCACCCGGGCACGCCCGGGTGACGAGACCGGGATTGGCCGCGGCCCCGGCGGCGACGATGCTGCCCGGGCGTCGGATCGGCGAGGCCGGTGTCCGGCGCGCCGCGAGAAAGGAGCGCTCATGGCCCGCGGCCTCCAGGGTGTGATGCTGCGCAGCTTCGGCGCCCGCGACCACACCGCGACGGTGCTCGAAACCGTGCGGATCGCACCGCATTTCGTGCGGGTCCGCATGACCTCGCCCACGCTCTTCGAGGACGTGGATGCCGAGCCCGCCGCCTGGCTACGGTTCTGGTTCCCGGACCCGGACGGGTCGAAAACCGAATTCCAGCGCGCCTACACGATTTCGGAGGCCGACCCCACCGCCGGACGGTTCGCGGTCGACGTCGTGCTGCACGACCCCGCCGGGCCGGCGTCGCGGTGGGCGCGCACCGTGCAGCCCGGCGCCACCATCGCCGTGATGGCGCTGATGGGCTCGTCCCGGTTCGACGTGCCCGACGAGCAGCCCGCCGGCTACCTGCTGATCGGCGACTCGGCATCCATCCCCGGAATGAACGGCATCATCGGCGTCGTCCCCGACGACGTCCCGATCGAGATGTACCTCGAACAGCACCACGACGACGACACCCTGATCCCGATTGCCGTGCACCCCCGGCTGCGGGTGCACTGGGTCGCCCGGCGCGACGAGAAATCGCTTGCCGCGGCACTGGAAAGCCGCGACTGGTCCAACTGGTACGCGTGGGCGACTCCCGAGGCCACCACGCTCAAGCACGTGCGCGCCCGGCTGCGCGACGAGTTCGGCTTCCCCAAGTCCGAGGTGCACGCCCAGGCCTACTGGAGCGCAGGGCGCGCGATGGGCACCCGCCGCGGGGACGAGTCGGCGACCACCGACGGCGGCACCGAAGCCGCGGAAGACATTGCGGCACAGGTCGATTCGCCCCAACGTCAGCCCGAGGCCGCGCCGGTGCCGGCGGCGCGCGGAAACTGGCGCACCCAGGCCGCCGGCCGGTTGCTGGCACCGCTGCGCTGGGCGCTGATCCTGTCCGGCGTGCTGCAGGCGGTGATCACGCTGATCCAACTGGCGCCGTTCGTGCTGCTGGTCGAGCTGGTCCGGCGCCTGGTGGCCGGGGCGCCCGCCGCCCGGCTGTGGGACGTCGGCATCGCCGCGGTGTCGCTGCTGGGTCTGGGGGCGTTGCTGGGCGCCGCGCTCACGTTGTGGCTGCATGTCGTCGACGCGCGGTTCGCCCGTGACCTTCGTTCGGCCTTGCTGCGCAAGCTTTCCCGGCTGCCGCTGGGCTGGTTCACCGCCCGCGGATCGGGCTCCATCAAGCAGCTGCTGCAGGACGACACGCTGTCGCTGCACTACCTGGTCACCCACGCCATCCCGGACGCGGTCGCCGCGGTGGTGGCGCCGGTCGCGGTGCTGGTCTACCTGTTCGCGGTCGACTGGCGGGTGGCGCTGGTGCTGTTCGTGCCGGTGCTGGTTTACCTGGTGCTGACGTCGTCGCTGACGATCCAGTCGGGGCCCCGCATCCCGCAGTCGCAGCGCTGGGCCGAGACGATGAGCGACGAGGCCGGCGCCTACCTGGAGGGCCAGCCGGTGATCCGGGTCTTCGGTGGTGCCGCCGCATCGAGTTTCCGGCGCCGCCTCGACGAGTACGTCGGCTTCCTGGTCGCCTGGCAGCGCCCGCTGGCCGGCAAGAAGACCTTCATGGACCTGGTCACCCGTCCCTCGACCTTCCTGTGGCTCATCGCGGCCGTCGGCACCCTGCTCGTGGTCGCGGGCCGGATGGATCCGGTGAATCTGCTGCCGTTCCTGTTGCTGGGCACCACCTTTGGCGCACGACTGCTCGGCATCGCCTACGGCCTCGGCGGTATCCGGGCCGGCATGCTGGCGGCCCGGCGCCTGCAGAACACGCTCGACGAACACGAACTCGAGGTGCGCGAGCCGGGCGAGCCCACCGGGGAGTCGGCGCAGGCGGTGGTGTTCGACAACGTCGGTTTCGGCTACCGCCCCGACGTTCCGGTGATCCACGACGTGTCGCTGACGCTGCGGCCCGGCACCCTCACCGCGCTGGTCGGCCCGTCGGGATCCGGCAAGTCGACGCTGGCCGCCCTGCTGGCCCGCTTCCACGACGTCGACCGGGGCTCGATAACCGTTGGGGGGCGCGACATTCGGTCGATGACGGCCGACGAGCTCTACGCCCGGGTCGGATTCGTGCTGCAGGAGACGCAGTTGGTGCACGGGACGGTCGCGGAGAACATCGCCCTGGCGGTGCCCGACGCCACCGCCGCGCAGATCGAGCAAGCCGCGCGCGAGGCGCAGATCCACGACCGCATCATGCGGCTACCGCACGGCTATGACACCGTGCTGGGCGCCGGCGTCGGGCTCTCGGGCGGGGAGCGGCAACGCCTCACCATCGCCCGCGCCATCCTGGCCGACACCGAGATCCTGATCCTCGACGAGGCCACCGCGTTCGCCGATCCGGAATCGGAATACCTTGTGCAGCAAGCACTTAACCGCTTGACGCGGGACCGCACCGTGCTGGTGATCGCCCACCGGTTGCACACCATCACCCGGGCCGACCAGATCGTCGTGCTCGACCACGGCCGCATCGTCGAGCGCGGCAGGCACGAGGAACTGCTGGCCGCCGACGGCCGCTACCGGCGGCTGTGGGAGGGCGGTCGGCGCGGCGCGGTGACCGTCGGCACGGCGGGGGAGGTTGCCCGATGATTCGCACCTGGCTGAGCCTGGTCCCGGCGGACCGCCGCAACAAGGTCGTCGCCTATACCGTCCTGGCCCTGCTGTCCGTCGCGGTGCGCGCGGTGGCCACCGTTCTGCTGGTGCCGCTGGTGGGCGCGCTGTTCAGCGGCGCCCCGCACCGGGCGCTGGTCTGGCTGGGCTGGCTGACCGCCGCCACCGCGATCGGCTGGGCGATCGACACCGCCACCGCACGCATCGGCTTCAACCTGGGTTTCGCGGTGCTCGACCACAGCCAGCACGATGTGGCCGACCGGCTGCCCGGGGTGCGGCTGGACTGGTTCACCGTCGAGCACACCGCGACGGCCCGGCAGGCCATCGCGGCCACCGGTCCGGAACTGGTCGGCCTGGTGGTCAACCTGCTCACGCCGCTGATCTCGGCGGTGCTGCTGCCCGCCGCCATCGCGGTGGCGCTAGTGCCGGTGTCCTGGCAACTGGGGCTGGCCGCGCTGGGCGGGCTGCCGCTGATGCTGGGCGCGCTGTGGGCGTCGGCGCGCCTGGCGCGGCGCGCCGATTCGACTGCCGCCGAAGCCAATAGCGCGCTCACCGAGCGGATCATCGAGTTCGCCCGCACCCAGCAGGCGCTGCGGGCCGCGCGGCGCGTCGAGCCGGCGCGCAGCCTGGTCGGCGACGCGCTGGCCGCCCAGCACGGCGCGACGATGCGCCTGCTGGCCATGCAGGTCCCGGGCCAGCTGCTGTTCAGCCTGGCCAGCCAGCTGGCCCTGATCCTGCTGGCCGGGGCCGCCACCGCGCTGACCGTCAACGGCACGCTGACGGTGGCCGAGGCCATCGCGCTGATCGTCGTCATCGTGCGCTACCTCGAGCCGTTCACCACCATCAGCGAGCTGGCGCCCGCACTGGAGAGCACCCGCGCCACGCTCGACAACATCCGCGCCGTGCTCACCGCGCCGCAAATGAACGCCGGCTCGGCGTCCCTGCCGGGTACCGCGGCGCCGCGCATCGAGTTCGACGACGTCGTCTTCCGTTACGACGGGGCGAGCGTGCCGGTGCTCGATGGGGTGAGCTTCTCGTTGGAGCCGGGCAGCACGACGGCGATCGTCGGACCGTCCGGATCGGGCAAGAGCACCATTTTGGCGTTGATCGCCGGACTGCACGAGCCCACCCGGGGCCGGGTGCGCATCGACGGCGTGGACGCGGCGACGCTGGACGCCGAATCCCGCCGCGCGGCCAGCAGCGTGGTGTTCCAGCACCCCTACCTGTTCCACGGCTCCATCCGCGACAACGTGCTGGCCGGTGATCCCGGCGCCGGCGACGACGCCTACGCGCGCGCGGTGGCGCTGGCCCGCGTCGACGAGCTCGTCGCACGACTGCCCGACGGCGCCGACAGCGTGGTCGGGGAGGCCGGCTCGGCGCTGTCCGGCGGTGAACGCCAGCGCGTCAGCATCGCCCGCGCACTGCTCAAACCGGCGCCCATACTGCTGGTCGACGAGGCGACCAGCGCGCTGGACACCGAGAACGAGGCGGCGGTCGTCGACGCGCTCACCGCCGACCCGCGCTCGCGCACCCAGATCATCGTGGCGCACCGGCTGGCCAGCATCGGGCACGCCGACCGCGTCCTGTTCCTCGACCACGGACGGGTGGTCGAGGACGGAACGGTCGACGAATTGCGCGCCGCGGGCGGGCGTTTCGCCGAATTCTGGCGGCAGCAGCACGAGGCCGCCGAATGGCGGATTCCGGCCGGTTAGCTCACCGCGGTTGACCGCAACTCTTGCGGTATGCCTTACAGTTTGTCAGTCGGATCTGCATCCAGGAGGCGTGCCGCGATGAGTGCTGTGCTGTCGATACCGCGTTACCCCGGCGACGTCACCCCGCAGTGGCTGTCGGCGGCGCTGAGCGGGCGCGGCGCTCCCGTCGAGGTCGCCGAGGTGGACGTGGCCGCGATCGGCACCGGGCAGACCGGGGCCACCTACCGGGTGACGGCCCGCTACGCCACCGATCCCGGTGACCTGCCGCAGACCTTCGTGATCAAACTTCCCGCTCAGGACGACACCGTGCGCGACCGGGTGGTCATCGGCTACCGCAGCGAATGCGCGTTCTACTCCTCGGTGGCCGACCGGGTGCAGGTGCCGACACCGCGCTGCTTCTACTCCGAGATCACCGAGGACGCAATGGATTTCGCCCTGCTGCTGGCCGATCAGGCGCCGGCGGTGCAGGGCGATCAGCTGTTGGGCTGCGGTGAAACCGAGGCGCGGCTTGCGGTCACCGCGCTGGCCGGTCTGCACGCGCCCAGCTGGTGTGACCCGGTGTGGCTCGACTTCCCGGGCATCGCGTTCGGGCGGCCCGACGAAGCCGGGGCGGGCGGCATGGGGGAGGTGGCGAAGATGAGCGCCGACATCACGCTGGAGCGGCTGGGCGATCGGATGAGCGCCGAAGACCGCGAAACCTTCGCCGCGGCAATGGGTGTGATCGCGCCGTGGCTGCTGTCCGAGTATGACCGGTTCGCCCTGCTGCACGGCGACTACCGGCTGGACAACCTGCTGTTCGACCCGGACCGAACCAGGGTGAGCGTGGTCGACTGGCAGACGCTCGGCGTCGGCCTTCCGGCCCGCGACCTTGCCTACTTCACCGCGACCAGCCTGGATTCGCCGCTGCGCGCGGCCATCGAGGAAGAGCTCGTCGCCGACTACCACCGCGCGCTGGTGGCCGGTGGGGTCAACGGCTACGACCGCGAAACCTGT
Source organism: Mycobacterium timonense (assembly GCF_025821985.1). NCBI lineage: Bacteria > Bacillati > Actinomycetota > Actinomycetes > Mycobacteriales > Mycobacteriaceae > Mycobacterium > Mycobacterium timonense. Next base: position 70,380 of record NZ_JACKSY010000042.1, read on the forward strand.
TGGCGCGACTACCGGCTCGGGGTGCTGCAGGCGCCGCTGATCTCCGCGCTGGGGTTCGCGTTCGCCGCGGCCACCGAGCGCGGCGACGACATGGTGCTGACCATGCTGGGCCGCGGCTGCCGGGCGATCCGCGAGCTGGGCACCCTCGAGCTGATCGGCTGACGCCTCAGAGGTCGCCGGTGAAGTCGGCGCTCAGCCAGCGGTCGGGCCGGATGGTGAATAGCACCTCCTCGACACCCTCCAGGCTTTGCACGAACGCGCGCCCACCCTCCTCGCCCAGGTAACGGATGGCGACGGCCAATTGCACGTCGGACGGGGCCGGCTTGGTGGCGTCGACGACGGTGCCCTCCACCACCACGTACTGATACGGCGGCTCCTCGCGCTGGACCGCCACAGTGACCTTGCCCGCCCGCTCGATGAGCCGGGCCTTGCGACTGGACGCCCCGGTCATGATCCGGATGTCGCCGCCGGGGGTGTAGTCGTACCAGATCGGGACGGCGGCCGGCGGGCGGCCGTCGGTGGCCTCGACCGATAGGACCGCGACGTGTGTGCCGGCGAGGAACTCCTGGCGTTCGGATTCGCTGAAGGGTTTCATGTGGCCTGCAAGTGCGCGACGCGCGTGATCTATTCCCGGGGCCGGCGCTCAGTACTGGGTCGAGCCCTGATCGACCGGGATCTGGGCGGCGGTGACCTTGCGCGATTCGTCGCTGGCCAACCAGCACACCGTGTCGGCGATATCCTCCGGCTCGGCGACCCAGTCGGGCAAAAACGGTGTCAGCACGTGCGACAGCTGCGGGTTGGTCTCCATGGCCTGGCCCACCGCGGTGACCATGTCGCCCGAGCCCATCGGCGTGTTCACCGGTCCGGGATGGACGCTGTTGACCCGGATCGAATGCTTGCCCAACTCCGCGGCGAACGCCCGCGCCAGCCCGGTCACCGCGTGCTTGCTGGCCGTGTAGTGAATCATGAACGGCTGCATCTTCATTCCCGCCGCCGAACTGATCAGGATGATGGAGCCGCCGCGGCCGCCCTCGATGATCCGGGGCGCGCCGGCCATCACCGTGTTCCAGGTGCCGGTGACGTTGATGTCCATGACGTCGCGGAAGTCTTCCGGGGTGATGTCGTCCCAGGCCTGGGGGGCCGCGACCCCGGCGTTGGCGACGATGATGTCGAGGCGCCCCAACGCGGCCACGCCGTCGTCCACCACCTTTCGCAGCCCGTCGAAGTCGCGGGTGTCCACCACCGCGGCGACGATCCGGCGGTTCGCGGCCTCGACCAGGCGCACGGTTTCGCTCAGGTCCTCCGGGCTCGCCGGATCGTAGGGAACGCACGAGGGCAGCTTGCCGGCGATGTCGACGGCGATGATGTCGGCGCCCTCGGCGGCCATCCGGACCGCATGCGCACGGCCCTGGCCGCGGGCCGCCCCGGTGATGAAAGCTACTCGCCCCTCGAGCTTTCCGGCCATCAGCGCTCCTTCGTGGTAGTGGCTCGCTGGGCCGCCTTGACGAGGTTCGACCCGATGATCAGACGCTGTATCTCGCTGGTGCCCTCGTAGAGCCGCAGCAGGCGCACGTCGCGGTAGATGCGTTCCACCGGGACACCGCGCATGTAGCCGCTGCCGCCGTGCACCTGGACCGCGAGATCGGCCACCCGGCCGGCCATTTCGGTGCAGTACAGCTTGGCCGCCGACGGTGCCACGCGGCGGTCCTCGCCGGTCACCCACAGCCGGGCGGCCTCGCGCACCAGCGCGCGCCCGGCCAGCACCTCGGTCTGCTGGTCGGCCAGCATGGCCTGCACCAGCTGGAAGTTTCCGATCGGTGTGCCGCCCTGTGTCGCGGTGGAGGCGTAGGACACCGATTCGTCGAGCGCGCGTTGCGCGGCGCCGACCGCGAGGGCGGCGATGTGCACCCGTCCGCGCGCCAACGAGGTCATCGCCGCGCGATACCCGATGTCCTCGCTGCCGCCGATCAGCGCGTCGCCCCCGACCCGGACGTCGTCGAAGCTGACATCGGCGGTCCAGGCGCCCTCCTGGCCCATCTTGGCGTCCTTGGCGCCGATCTGCACACCCGCCGCGTCCGCCGGAACCAGGAAGACGGCGATTCCGGGTCCCTGGTCGTCGGCCGGCCGGGTGCGGGCGAACACCACGAACAGGTTGGCGACGGGCGCGTTGGTGATGAAGCGCTTTTGCCCGGAGATCACCCAATTGTCGCCGTCGGCAACGGCTTTGGTGCGCAGGCCGGCCGGGTTGGACCCGGCGCCGGGTTCGGTCAGGGCGAAGGAGGCGACGACGTCGCCGGCCGCCATCGGCTCGAGCCAGCGAGCCTTTTGCGCCTCGGTGCCGAAGCCGACCAGCACTTGACCGGCGATGCCGTTGTTGGTGCCGAACATCGAACGCAGCGCCAGCGAGGTGTAGCCCAATTCCATCGCCAGCTCGACGTCTTGCATCAGGTTGAGGCCGAGCCCGCCCCACTGCTGGGGGATGGCGTACCCGAACAGCCCCATCTTCTTGGCCTGGTCGCGCAGGTCGTCGGGCACCCGGTCGCCGTCCAGGATTTCCTGCTCGCGGGGCACCACGGCGGTGCGGACGAACTGGCGGGTCTGGGCCAGGATCTCGCCGAAATCCTGCTCCGAGACCTCGGCGACTTCAGCGCTGGTCATCTGCGGACGCTCCCTCTTCTGGCACCTATCTGGTCGGGATCCCTGCGCCGCAGGGGGCGGGCCCCTCCGTCGGCCCGGGCCGGGTACCCGGCATCGAGGCAGATCCTATATGAAATATGATATTCGGACGTCGGGCACCCCCGGCCGGGGGCCAATTCAAGGGAGGCGTGGTACAGGTGTCCTTGCTCAGTGGTCAGACCGCGGTCATCACAGGTGGCGCACAAGGTTTGGGGTTCGCGATCGCCGAACGGTTCGTCGCCGAAGGGGCGCGGGTCGTCCTCGGCGACGTCAATCTGGAGGCGACGCAAACCGCGGCCAAACAGCTGGGCGGTGACCAGGTGGCGCTGGCCGTGCGCTGCGACGTCACCAAGTCGTCCGAGGTCGAAACGCTGATCCAGACCGCCGTCGAGCGGTTCGGCGGCCTGGACATCATGGTCAACAACGCCGGGATCACCCGGGACGCCACCATGCGCAAGATGACCGAGGAGCAGTTCGATCAGGTCATCGCCGTGCACTTGAAGGGCACCTGGAACGGCACCCGGTTGGCGGCGGCGATCATGCGGGAAAACAAGCGCGGCGCCATCATCAACATGTCCTCGGTGTCGGGCAAGGTCGGCATGGTCGGCCAGACCAACTACTCGGCGGCCAAGGCCGGCATCGTGGGCATGACCAAGGCGGCCGCCAAGGAGCTGGCCTACCTGGGTGTGCGGGTGAACGCGATCGCCCCCGGTTTGATCCGCTCGGCGATGACAGAGGCCATGCCGCAACGCATTTGGGACTCCAAGGTGGCCGAGGTGCCGATGGGCCGGGCCGGCGAGCCCAGCGAGGTCGCCAGCGTGGCGCTGTTTTTGGCCTCCGACATGTCGTCGTACATGACCGGCACCGTCATGGAGATCACGGGCGGCCGGCACCTGTGAGCGCGGTCCGCGAAGCCGTCATCTGCGAGCCCGTCCGGACGCCGATCGGCCGCTACGGGGGAATGTTCAAGGCGCTCACCGCCGTCGACCTCGGCGTCGCGGCGCTCGGTGGGCTGTTGCAGCGAACCGGGTTGCCCCCCGAGGCCGTGCAGGACGTCATTCTCGGGCACTGCTATCCCAGCAGCGAGGCGCCGGCGATCGGACGCGTCGTGGCACTGGATTCCGGTCTGCCGGTGACGGTTCCGGGCATGCAGGTCGACCGGCGCTGCGGCTCGGGACTGCAAGCCGTGATCCAGGCCTGCCTGCAGGTGCGCAACGGCGATCACGATCTGGTCATCGCCGGCGGCTGCGAAAGCATGAGCAACGTCGCCTTCTACTCCACCGACATGCGCTGGGGCGGCGCCCGCAGCGGTGTGCGGGTGCATGACGGGCTGGCCCGCGGACGCACCACGGCCGGGGGCCGGCGCTACCCGGTGCCCGGCGGCATGCTGGAAACGGCCGAGAATCTGCGCCGCCAGTACGGCATTTCCCGCCAGGAGCAGGACGAGCTGGCGGTGCGGTCACACCAGCGCGCGGTGGCCGCGCAGAAAGACGGCATCCTGGCCCAGGAGATCATCGCCGTCGCGGTGCCCACCCGGCACGGCGACGAGCTGATCGACACCGACGAACACCCGCGCGCGGATACCTCGGTGGAGTCGCTGAGCAAGCTCAAACCCGTTCTGCTGGAACAGGATCCAGAGGCCACCGTCACGGCGGGCAACGCCAGCGGGCAGAACGACGCGGCCTCGATGTGCGTGGTGACCACGCCGGAGAAGGCCGACGAGCACGGCCTGAGGCCATTGGTGCGGCTGGTGTCGTGGGCAGTGGCCGGGGTCGCCCCTCACATCATGGGCATCGGGCCGGTCCCGGCCACCGAGGTGGCGCTGGCCAAGGCGGGGCTGTCACTGTCCGACATCGACCTCATCGAGCTCAACGAAGCCTTTGCCGCGCAAGCGCTTGCGGTGATGCGGGAATGGAAGTTCGGCGCCGCCGACCACGACCGCACCAATGTGCACGGCTCCGGGATCTCGCTGGGCCATCCGGTCGGCGCCACCGGCGGCCGGATGCTGGCCACCCTGGCACGCGAGCTCACCCGCCGCCAGGCCCGCTACGGCCTGGAGACGATGTGCATCGGCGGCGGCCAGGGCCTGGCCGCCGTCTTCGAGCGGGTCGCCTGAGATGACCGATCCGCGGCTGCCCCTGCACGGCCTCAGCGTGGTGGAGGTGTCCAGCTTCGTCGCCGCGCCGTTGTGCGGCATGACGCTGAGTCAGCTCGGCGCGGAGGTGATCCGGGTCGACCCGATCGGCGGCGCTTCCGACGTGCAACGCTGGCCGCTGGCGGCGGACGGCACGTCGATCTATTGGACCGGGCTGAACAAGGGAAAGCGTTCGGCCACCATCGATTTGCGGTCCGCCGAGGGCCAACGGCTGGTGCAGCGACTGATCGTGGAGGGCGACGGCGTCGTCGTCACCAACGCGGCGGGCCTGTCCTGGCTGAGCCACGATGCGCTGGCGGCGCTGCGCGCCGACGTCATCCACGTCCAGCTACTCGGTCGCGGCGACGGCTCCACCGGCGTGGACTACACCGTCAACGCCGGCATCGGCTACCCGCTGGTCACCGGCCCGGCCGAGCACGCCGGCCCGATCAACCACGTGCTGCCGGCCTGGGACGTGTGCTGCGGACTGTATGCCGCGCTGTCCGTCGTCACCGCCGTCCACCGCCGCGAGCAGTCCGGGGCCGGCGCGCGGATCAGCCTGGCGCTGGAGGACGTCGCGCTGGCCACCGCGGCCAACCTGGGGTTGCTCACCGAGCCGCAAGTCGTCGGCACCCAGCGCGAACGGTTGGGCAACGCCATCTACGGCCAGTACGGGCAGGACTTCACCAGCCGCGACGGAGCCAGGTTCATGGTTGTCACGTTGACCGGTCGGCATTTTCGCGACCTGCTCGACGTGACGGGCACCGGCGCGGCGGTGTCGGCGCTCGCCGATGCGCTGGGTGTCGACTTCGGCTCCGAGGGCGAGCGCTACCGGTACCGCGACGTGCTCTCCGGTCTGTTCGCCACCTGGTTCGGCGATCACACCGCCGACGAAATCACCGCCGCGCTGTCGCACACCACCGTGCTCTTCGAGCGGTACCGCACCTTCGCCGAGGTCGCGGCGGGGCCGAAAGTCACTGCCAATCCGCTGTTTTCCCGATTGCACCAGCCCGGCCTGGGCGACTACTTCGCGCCCGGATTGCCGGCCGCGTTCGACGGCACCCATCCCGCCGGCGCGCCCGCCCCCGCCCTGGGGCAAGACACCGCCGAGGTCCTCGCGCGGCTGGGGCTCACCGCCGCGGACATCGAGCGGCTGGCCGACGCCAAGACCATCGCCTGCTGAGCAACCGAAGGGAACGCAGCACATGACCAGACTGGCCCAGACCCTCGGGTTGACCGAATTCCAGACCGAGATCATCGCCACCGTACGGCAATTCGTCGACAAGGAAGTCATTCCCCACGCCGCGGAACTGGAACGCGCCGACACCTACCCCCAGGACATCGTCGACCAGATGCGCGACATGGGGCTGTTCGGGCTGATGATCCCGCAGGAGTACGGCGGATTGGGCGAGTCGCTGCTGACCTACGCCCTGTGCGTGGAGGAGCTGGCCCGCGGCTGGATGAGCGTCTCCGGTGTGCTCAACACCCACTTCATCGTGGCCTACATGCTGCGCCAGCACGGCACCGACGAACAGAAGCAGCGCTTCCTGCCGCGGATGGCGGTCGGCGAGACCCGCGGCGCGTTCTCGATGTCGGAGCCGGAGCTGGGCTCCGATGTGGCCGCGATCCGGACCCGCGCCCGGCGCGATCCGGACGGCGGCTACACCATCGACGGCCAGAAGATGTGGCTCACCAACGGTGCCACCTCGACGCTGATCGCGGTGCTGGTGCGCACCGACGAGGGCTCGGACAAGCCGCACCGCAACCTGACCGCGTTCCTGGTCGAGAAGCCGGTCGGGTTCGGCGAAGTCGTTGCGGGCCTGCGGATTCCGGGGAAGATCGACAAGCTGGGCTACAAGGGCATCGAAACCACCGAGCTCATCTTCGACGGCTACCGGGCGGCCGCCGACGACATCCTCGGCGGCACGCCGGGGCAGGGCTTCTTCCAGATGATGGACGGCATCGAGGTGGGCCGGGTCAACGTCTCGGCCCGCGCGTGCGGTGTCGCGATCCGCGCCTTCGAGCTGGCGGTGCGCTACGCGCAACAACGCGAGACCTTCGGCAAGCCGATCGCCGAGCACCAGGCCATCGCGTTCCAACTGGCCGAGATGGCCACCAAAGTCGAAGCGGCACACCTGATGATGGTCAACGCCGCACGTCTGAAGGACTCGGGGGAGCGCAACGACGTCGCCGCCGGAATGGCCAAATACCTGGCCAGCGAATACTGCGCCGAAGTGACCCAGCAGAGTTTCCGGATCCACGGCGGCTACGGCTATTCCAAGGAGTACGAGATCGAGCGGCTGATGCGCGACGCGCCGTTTTTGCTCATCGGCGAGGGCACCAGCGAGATCCAGAAGAACATCATCAGTAAGCGGCTGCTCGCCGAATACCGGGTGTAGGCAACGATGAGCGTTCCGGATTTCGCGGCCCGACCGCAACTTTCCGACGACGTCGCGCATCTGATCCGCGGCCGGATCTTTGACGGCAGTTACGCCGCCGGCTCCTATGTGCGGCTGGATCAGCTGGCCGCCGAACTCGGGATCAGCGTCACACCGGTGCGTGAAGCGCTGTTCGCGCTGCGCGCCGAGGGCCTGATCAGCCAGCAGCCCCGGCGCGGCTTCGTTGTGCTGCCGGTCACCCGGCGCGACGTCACCGACGTGGCGAACGTGCAGGCGCACGTCGGCGGTGAGCTGGCCGCGCGTGCGGCGGTCAACATCACCGACGACCAGCTGCGCGAGCTCAAACAGATCCAGGCGCAGCTGGAGGACGCCTACGCCGGCGACGAGCACGAGCGCACTGTCCGGCTGAACCACGAATTCCACCGGGCCATCAACATCGCCGCCGACTCACCCAAACTGGCGCAGCTGATGTCCCAAATCACCCGCTACGCACCGGAATCGGTGTTCCCTGCGATCCAGGGCTGGCCCGAGCAGTCGATGAAGGACCACCGGCGCATCTTGTCCGCGCTGAAAAAGCGGGACGACAAGCTGGCCCGTGCGGCGATGTCGGAGCACCTGGCCGCCGGTGCGGTTCCGCTGATCGATCACCTGGTCGCCCGCGGTGTGGTGGTCGACGGCGGCGGGCCGGACCCCGGTTGACGCGAGTGTTGTCTTTGTCGACGCGTGCGGCATACGCTGCGACCTAAGGGGGCAACAGAACGGAGCGAGGAAGAATGTCCCCGACGCTTCGCGCATCGGCGGTGCTCGTTGTCTGTGTCGCGGCGATTGCGCTCGCGGCCCCGGCCTTCGCCGACCCGATGGACCCCATTCCCGGCACCGGTGTTTTCGTGGTGGGCCCCGACATCGCCCCGGGCCTCTACCACACGGGCGGCTCGGGCTCGGCCTTCGGGGTCTGGATCAACAATGTGCCGACCCAGGACTCGATGTGTTCGTGGTTCACCTACAGCACGGCGGACGCGAACAAAGAGCATGTGCTGCAGACGAATACCTCGATCGGCCCGATGTATGCGAACATCAACTCCGCGGTCAAGGCGTTCGAGTCGCAGAACTGTCAACCCTGGACACGGGTTTCCTGACGCCGGTCGGCGTCGGCGAGCAGCTCGCGCAGCCGGCGCACGTCGACCTTGCCGGTGACCCCGCGCGGCAGGTCGTCGTCGGATCGCAGCACCAGCCACACACTGGGAACCTTGAAGGAGCTCAACAGGTTTCGCGCGGCGGCGCGCAGTTGTGCGGCGGTCAACTCACGGCACACCACCGCCGCGCCCACCCGGTCACCCGTGGCGCCCGGCACATTGGTGACGACGGCGCCGTCCACCCCGTCGATGGTGCGTAGCGCGCGCTCGACCTCGCTCGGGTAGACGGTGGCGCCGCTGACCTTGAACATGTCGTCGGCGCGCCCGTGGTAGAACAAAAACCCCGCGTCGTCGAGATGACCCAGGTCGCCGGTGGGGTAGAAGCCGTCGACGGTGAACAACTCTTCGCGGCTGCGGCCACACATGCCGCGCAGCGTGTGCGGTCCCCGGATCTGGATGATGCCGGCGGTCCCGGCCCCGACCGGCGCGCCGGTGTCGGGGTCGACGATGCGGACTTCCATGCCGTCGAACGGCTTTCCGCAGCTGCCCCGCGCCGAAACGGGCATGTCGGTGTCGGCGGGGTAACCGCTGTACGGGCCGAACGCCTCGGTCATGCCGAAAAGTGTGGCCCGGGCGCCCGGTCGGGCGCGCTGTTCGGGCGGCAGCAGGGCTTGCAGGCTTCCGGGCCGCAGCGCCGAGAGGTCGGCGCCGACGGTGCCGGCATGCCTGGCCAGGGTCTCGGCCTGGTCCGGCCAGCCCCGAAACAGCGTGACCCGTTCGCTTTCCAGCAATCGCAGGGTGGTCTCCGGTCGAGGGATTTCCTCGGTCACCAGGGTGGCGCCGGCCAGCAGCGCGGACAGTATTCCGCTGCCGAAACCGCCCACCCAGAAGAACGGCATCGGCAGATACAGACGGGAGTCGGCGTCGATGCAGCGGGCCGCGAGGCCGGATTGCACCGCGCCCAGCGCGCTGCCGTGCGAGTGCCAGACGCCCTTGGGCGTTCCGCTGCTTCCCGAGGTGAACATGATCACCAGCGGGTCCGCGGGGGTGACGGTTTGGGTCATGGCATCGACGATCTGGCCGGCCCGCGCGCCGGCCGCGGCGGCGTCGAGCTGTTCGGTCGGCCAAACCTGTTGCAGCGCTGGCAGTTCGGAACGCACCGCCGCGACGTCGTCGAGGTAGCGGTGACCGCGGAATTCGTCCACGCTCACCAAGAACTGCACGGCGGCGACCCGCAACTGCGCGACGAGTTCACCGGCTCGCAGCAGCGTGCTCAGCGGTACCAGGACGGCGCCGATGCGGGTCAGGGCGATGGCGATCAGCACCCAACGGGTGTTGTTGGGCATGATCAATCCCACCCGGGTGCCCTTGCCGACGCCGGCCTGCACGAACACCGCGGCGAGTTCCCTTGTGGCGGTGTCGAGTTGGTCATAGGTGATGCGGTAACCCGGGTCGATCACCATCGGCTTGCCGCCGAACTCGGCGGCGCGCGACCTGACCAGGCGATCGATGGTGGGTGTGCTCGCCTCAGGCATCGAACAGCTTCCTCAGTTGCCGCAGGTCGACCTTACCGCTGGACAGCAGTGGGACGTCGGCGCGGCGCAGGGAAGCGAACCGCCGGGGGATCTTGTACGCCGACAGTTCGGATTTGAGTCGTTCGCGCAGCGCGTCCGGATCGAGGGCGGCCCGGTCATCCGGCCACACCACCGCGGCGGCGACCAGCTGGCCGCGCCGGGCATCGGGAATCCCGACCACGTAGGCGGTCGCGCCGCCGGTGACCGCCGCGATCGCCTTTTCGACCTCGACCGCCGAGACGTTGGCGCCCGCGGTCTTGATCATCGCGCCCAGCCGCCCGGCGAAATAGAAGTATCCGTCGGCGTCGGCGCGCACCAGATCGCCGGTGTGGAACCAGCCGTCGGGGTCGAAACACTCTTCCCGGCTCCGTTTGTGGTACCGCTGCATCAGATACGGCCCGCGGATGCACAGTTCGCCCACCTCACCCACCGCGACGGCGGCCCCGGTGTCGGGGTCGAGGATCCTCGCCTCGAACCCGGGCGCGGGTTTGCCGAACGAGCCGCGCCGGTGCTCGGGCTGGTCGGCTTCGTCGTCGCCGATCAGCACCACCCCGCCGGCCTCGGTCATGCCCAGCATGTTGTGCCGCAGTTCGGGGTCGGCGGGCCGCGCCTCGACCGCCATGATCGGATACAGGTTCCCCCGCCGCATCGACGACAGATCGCGGTCGGCAAAGCTCGGGTGCTCGGCCAGGTGGGCGATCCCCGCGCTGAAACCGTTGGTCATGGTGGGCTTTTCGGCTTCCAGCAGGTCCAGAGTCGCCCCGGCGTCGGTGGCGTTGGAGCATATCAGCGTCGATCCGGCCACCAGTGTGGCCAGCAGTCCGAAGGCGAACCCGCCGATCCAGAAGAACGGTGAATTGCAGAACAATCGGTCGTCGGCCGTCAAACCCCGGATTCCGTTGAGGTTGCGCTGGTGTTCCAGCAGCGCACCGTGGGTGTGCACCACCCCCTTGGGGGTGCTGGTCGACCCGGAGGTGTACACGATGGCCAGCGGATCGCACGCCTGCACGTCGTCCTCCATCGCGGCCAGCAGTGCCGGGTCGATGCCGCCGCCCGGGGCGCCCACCGTCTGCGGGGCGAACAGCACCCGGCGCAATTGCGGCGCCGCGGTGCAAAACAACCGGCGGCCGGGATCGAAGTCGGTCTCCGACACCGCCTCGGACAAGCGCCGCGCATAGTCGTGCGAGCGAAAGGAGCGGGCGCTCAACAGGATCTCGACGTCGCTGTCGAGAAGCTGCTCGCGCAGCTCGCGCACGGTGACGAACGTCGAGAACGGCACCACCACGGCGCCGATCCGGGCCGCCGCCAGCATCGCGACGACGAACCGCGCACCGTTCGGGTGGAGCAGCCCGACATGCGTTCCCTTGCCGGCGCCAAGGGCGATCAGCCCCCGGGCGAGTTCGGCCGATCGGACGTCGGCCTCGGCGTAGCTGATCCGTTCGGCGTCGCAGATCAGCAGCGGGTGGTCGCCGCGCCACCGCGCCTGGTGCCGCAACGTCGCGCCGACCGTCGCGAAATCACCGGGCATGGTCGCGCAGTACCGTCGGCCGCTCGGCGAAGTAGCCGCGGACCGCGGCCAGGTCGGCCTTGCCGGACGGGGTTCGGGGCAGGGCGTCGACGATCGCGATCTCGGTGGGAATCTCGTAGCGCGCCAAGCGCTCTCGCAGATGCTCGACCAGTGCGTCGGTCGTCGACGGCGCGCGGAGTTCGACCATGGCCACCGGCGTCTCTCCCAGTCGTGGGTCGGGCCGGGCGACGACGGCCGCACCGGCGACCGCGGGGTGGCTTTCCAGCGCGGCGCGCACGTCGTCGGGCATCACCTTGAACCCGCCGCGAATGATCGCTTGGTCGGCGCGCCCGACGATCCAGACAAACCCGTCGGCGTCGATGCGCGCCATGTCGGTGGTGCGCAGCCAGTCCGCGTCGGGCCCCAGCTGCCCGGGCTTGACCTCCATCAGCCCGATTTCGTCCGGCCCCAGCGGTGTTCCGTCCTCGGCGACCACCCGCAGCGCCGCGCCCGGGTTGGCCCGGCCGACACTGCCCCGTTTGACCCGCCAGTACCGCCGGTGATCGGCGAGGGTCCAGCCCGCCACGCCGCCACCGAATTCCGTTGCCGCATAAGAGGTCAGCACCGGGATGCCGTACTTCTCGGTGAACGCGTCGGCGTCATCGGCCGACAGCGGCGCGGTGCCGCACGTGACGACCTGGATGCTTTCCAGATCGGCGCGCGGCAGGTCGGAGTGCAGCACCGTGCGCAGCGCGGCGGGCACCAGCGACACCGCGCGGGGCCGGTGCCTGCGCACGGCGGCGGCCCAGGCGTTCAGCTCGAAGCGTTCCAGCAACACGAATGGCCTTGCGTCGGCGATGCATTGCAGCACGCGGAACACCCCGCCGATGTGCACCAGCGGAGAGTTCACGATGGCGACGCCGCGCCGCGGTTCGGTGGGCGCCGGTGCGGTGCCCGGCTCGACGCCCAGCACGCTGCGCGCCAGCATGTCGTAGCCCAGGTCGATTCGCTTCGGTGGGCCGGTGGTGCCGCTGGTCAACATGCGCACCGCCACACTGCGCGGCGCGGCGGCGGGCGGGGCGGCCGGCCCCGGCGGGTCGGCGAGGCGCGAGATCGGCATCGTCGGGGTGTCGTCGGTCACCAGGGCGGCCAGATCGTCGGGCTCGCCGATGATCAGGGGCAGCCGCAGCCGCGCCAGGTCGGCCCTGGTGCGCTCGTCGCCGCGGGACGGGTTGACCACCACGACCGTTCCGCCGCCCAGCAGCACGCCCAGGAACGCCGCCACCTGCCAGGGCCGGTTGCGTAGCAGCATCCCCACCTCGGTGCCGGTGGTGCGAGCGGCCACCTGTCGCGCCGTCGCGCCCAGCTGTGCCCGGGAAAACCATTGGCCGCCATACTCGATGGCGCGGCCGTGCGGCTCGAGGTCGAGCACGTCGGCGATGCGCTGGACAAGGGGATGACGCGGCATCAGCGGATCTTCGGTGTGCGTGCCGCGCCGCGTGCACCGGCGTCCCGGCCGGCGGCCAGCTCGGCGGTGCCCAGCGGATTGCCCAGCCGGGTGTAGATGAGGCCCTGCTCCATCGCCGCGCGATACGGCTTGTCCAGTGATTCCCAGATCGCCTTCACCGTGCCCGCGGTCGCGGTCGGGGGCTTGGCGGCGATGGTCGCCGCGATCTCGTGGGCCCGGTCCCAGAGCCGTTCGGCGGGAACCACTTCCGTCACCAGGCCGATCCGCAGCGCGGTGTCCGCCCCGACCCGTTCGTCGTTGCCCATCAGTGCGATCCGCAACGTCTCGCCGAGCCCGATGCGACGCATCAGGCCGACCGGTTCCAGGGCACAGACCAGGCCGGCCGACACATGCGAATCGAAAAAGGTGGCGTCCTGCGAGCAGATGACCACGTCGGACTCGTTGACGAAGTAGAACGCGCCCGCGGTGCACATGCCCTGGACCGCGCACACCACCGGCTTCCACATCTTCTGCCACTTCGGGCTCAGAGCTTCGCCGGGATCCTCGTGGTTCCAGATGTTTTCGGGCTGACCGTACGGCGTCTTGATGTCCAGCCCGGCGCTGAACGCCCGGTCGCCGGCGGCCCGCAACACCACCGCGTGCACCGCGTCGTCGAGCTTGACCAGGCGCCACGCCTGAGCCATCTCGGCACACATGGCGCGGTTGAACGCGTTGAGCTGCTCGGGCCGATTCAGCGTGATGGTGGCGACGTGGTCGGTGGCGTCCACCTCGAGCAGGATGGTGTCGAACTGCGCGCTCATCGGCATTGCCAATTCGGTTGGCGCTTTTCCACGAAGGCCCTCGGTCCTTCGGCCGCGTCCTCGGTTCGCAACACCCGCTCGCGGAAGGTCTCGGCGAGGATCTCCGCCTCGTGCAGCGGCACGTTCAGCCCCTTGAGGATGGCCAGCCGGGTGCCCCGAACGGCCAGCGGCGCATTGGAATTGACGATGTCGGCGATCTCGTGCGCCCGCTCCAGCAGCCGGTCGTGCTCGACGATCTCGCTGATCAGCCCGAGCTCGTAGGCGCGCTGTGCGCTCATCCGCTCGTGCTTGCCCATCAACGCCATCCGCAGCGCGATCGAGCGGGGCAGCACCCGCGACACCCGGACCAATTCGCGGCCGGCCACCAGGCCGATGCTGACGTGCGGGTCGAAGAAGGTGGCCTGCTCGGACGCGATCACGATGTCGGTCGTCGTGACCCAGTCCATGCCCGCGCCGCAACAGATTCCGTTCACCGCGGTCAGCACCGGCTTGGCCATGGTGCGAAACGGCGGCGTCCCTTCCTGCGGGGCCTCCCATTGGTCGTAGGTCGACAGGTACGGCCGCTCGTAGATCACCTTGCCGTCTTCGGGGATCTCCTTGACGTCGGCGCCCGAGCAGAACGCGCGGCCGGTGCCGGTGACGACGAGCAGCCACACCCTGTCGTCGTTCTCCGCCTCGTGGTAGGCGGCCCGCAGTTCGGTGATCATGTGCGGGCTGAGCGCGTTGAGGGCGTCCGGGCGGTTCAGGGTGATGGTCGCGGTGTGCCCGTCGACCTCGTACTTGATCGTGTCGAACGAATCAACGGGCATGAGTCATCCCTTCGTATCCCGGCGCCACCGAGCGTGGGCCGTATGTACGGGTGGGCGCCGCTTTTCGTGCATGGCGCCCACGCTCGACGCCCCGGCGCCTGTAGTCAGCGGCCACGGAAATCCGGGTCCCGTCGCTGCCGGAACGCCTCCAGGCCTTCCTTGAAATCACTTGTTCGGCAAGACAATTCCAGATTGAACAACTCCTGGGTCAGCGACTGGCTCAGCGTTGCGTGCTGACCGAAGCTCAGCGCCTGCTTGGCCAGGCCGAGCGCGGCGGTCGGTCCGGCGGCCAGCCGGCCCACCAACTCCTCGGCGGCGTCGTCGAGTTCGGCGCCGCCGACCGCCCGGTGGATCAACCCCCAGTCGGCCGCGTCGCGTCCGCCGACCTTCTCGCCCAGCAGCAGCATCCGCCGCGCCCGCGCCAGGCCGACCAGCCGGGCCAGCAACCAGGTGGATCCCGAGTCGGGGCTGAATCCTCGCTCGACGAAAGGCTCCCAGAACACCGCATCGGCGGCGGCGACGGTGAAGTCGGCGGCCAGCGCCAGATTGCAGCCGAACCCCACCGCCCAGCCGCGGACACTGCACACCACCGGCAGCTGGATGCCGGCGACGAGCTCGATCACCCGGTGCGCGGCGTGGGGGATGCGGCGCACCAGATCACCGGCGCGCGGGCGGGGCCCGCCCGGATCGTTGACGGCCACCCAGTCGGCGCCGGCGCAGAAGTCGTCCCCGGCGCCGACGATGTGGACGACGCGCAGCGAATCGTCGGAGGCCGCGGCGGTCAACGCATCGACCAGTGTGGCGATCATCAACTGCGTCAACGCATTACGCCGCGACGGGCGATCGAGCGTGAGGCGCAGCACCGCACCCTGGCGGTGCACCGCCACCGAACCCTCGGCTGCGGCCGCGTCGGCCCCCTGACTCACCGTCGAATCCGGCCTTTCTTCACCGATACGGTTACCCATACAGTAGGCAATACGATTGATACGCTGTATAAGTTAGCAAGGATACGCTGCCTGCGAAACAACCCCGGTGAAAGCCGGTGACAGCGCGACCCGCGCGGGCGGCGACGCACAGCGAAGCGACGAGGAGGAGCGGCGCCGATGACGATCGAGGAGGGGCAGGCCGCACCCGCGTCGGCGCCCGGCGGTGACGCCCGGTTCGGCGAGGCGCCGCTTGCCCAGACGGTGGCCGCGGCCGCCGCCATCCGGCGGCTCAGCTCGCTGCTGGTGTCCCTCGAACATCCGCACCCGGCGGTGGACGCCATGCTGGCGAAGTTCACCGAGTGGGAGAGCGAACTGTCGGCCGCGGCACCGGCGGACAATGCGCCGCGCATCGGGGAGATGCCTGATGACCCGCGGCGGGTCTATCTGAACCACGCCACCGACATCGGTGCCTACAACCCGTGTTTCCCCGAGTACCGGTTCACCGGGCTGGATGCCGAAAAGGCAACGGGGCGTGTGGACTTCCCGCTGGTCTACGAAGGGCCGCCGGGGCTGGTGCACGGCGGATTCCTGGCCGTGTTCTTCGACTGCGTTATCCAGCACCATAATTGCGTCACCGGCCGGTCCGGGAAGACCCGCTCCCTGGCCGTGACGTTCCGCCGGCCGACGCCGGTGCTGACCGAGTTGGCATTCGACATCACTCGGTCGCAGGGCGAACGGGGCATCACCTCGACCGCACGGCTGTTGCTCGGCGACGACGTGCTGTGCACCGGCGAGGTCAACACGTTGGCGTCGCGCCCGGATCAGCTCGCCGGGTCGCGATTCGGCCGGCGCCGAAAGGAGTCCGACACATGACCGCCTCGAGCACCTCCGACGATCGCGTGCTCTTCGACGTCGACGCCGAGCACCGCATCGCGACGATCACGCTGAACAATGCCAAGCAGCGCAACTCCTACGACGCCGCCATGCGCGAGGCCATCGCCCGCTGCCTGGATCGCGTCGCCGAGGACGACGACCTCACCGTCGTGCTGCTGCGCGGGGCCGAGGGGGTCTTTTCCACCGGGGCCGACATGAACAACGCCTACGGCTGGTACGGCACGTCACGCAACGCGGACGAGTCCACCCGGCGCCGCCCCAGCCAGCGTCGGCGACTCACGGTGGACCGCAAGTCTTTTGGCTTCTACCACAATTTCATGGGCTTCCCGAAGGTGACGGTCGGCGAGATCGCCGGCTACGCGCTCGGCGGCGGCTTCGAGATGGCGCTGATGACCGACATCTCGGTGATCGCGCGGGACACCAAGATCGGCATGCCGGCCACCCGCTTCCTGGGCCCCGCGCTCGGCAGCCTGCACATGTTCTTCCACCGGCTGGGGCCGGTGCTGGCTCGGCGCCTACTGCTGACCGGCGACATCATCGACGCCGGGCAGGTCGAACACCTCGGAATCTTCACCGACACCTGCGATCCCGCTGCGGTGACGGCCCGGGCGCGCTACTGGGCCGAGAAGGCGGCGAAGATGCCCGCCGACGGGGTGGTGATCGCCAAGGAGGCCTTCCGGCTGGTCGAGCAGAGCCAGGCGTATCAGGGCGAGGAGGTCGCCAGCTATCTGTTCCATGCCTTCGGCACCAACCTGCAATTCGCCCCGGGGGAGTTCAACTTCGTCAAGACCCGCGCCGAGCACGGCGCCAAGGAAGCGTTCCGGCTTCGCGACGAGCACTTCCACGTGCCGGAACCCGAGGCGTGACAAGCCTTTTCGGGAACGGTCAGCGATTCGCCGGCGCCTTGGTGCGGCCCCGCGCGGCCGACGACTTGGCGGGCTTGCGCTGCCGCGACGGCCCGGCCTTAGCGCCCTTACCCTCCTCGATCAGCCGGCTGGCGTGGTCGAGGATGCAGGTCAGGCCGTACTCGAAATTGGTTTCGTCGGGCGCCCCGATGCGATGACCGATCCGGGTCACTTGAGCCAGCAGCGGGGTCTTTTCCGGATCGATGGCAACGGCGTCCTCGATGGCGCGCGGCCCGACGTCGGACGACTGATTCTTTTCGTAGAGCCGTTGCAGCACCACCGAACCGCGCACGTGAACGGAGATCGCCGAGTAGGTGTCGAACGCGTCCTCCGGTGACAGGCCGGCCTGCACCAGATTGGCCACCGCTTTTTCCATCTCCTGGGCCCCCAGCCGCGCCGCCTTGGGGCTCAGCGCCGCCCGAATCAGAATCAGGTCGCACAGAATGGGGTTGCCCATGAACGTCTTACGCATCAAACGGGCGTGATTTCGCAACGTCTCGCGCCAGTCGCTGGCTTCGACGTAAGGGGTGGCGAACACGTACTTGCTCAGCGCGCGGTCGGTCATGGCGTTGAGCAGGTCGTCCTTCTTGCGGAAGTACCAGTAGATGCTCGTCACACCGACACCGAGATGTTTGCCCAGCAGCGGCATGCTCAGGTTGTCGATCGACACCTGCTCCGCGAGTTCGAAAGCGCCGGTGATGATGTCATCGGGATTGATGGACCCGCGCTCGCGTCGTTGGCGCTTGTCGGCGGTTGCCTGTTTTGCCACTACGGGCACCTCCATCAAAATCTGTTCCGTGCATGCGGTCCGGCGGCGGCGCAGCCGGTAAACTCGAATTTACCGGTTCCTCGGTTCTGACCTGCGTATACGCTTACGTGTCGCAATTTCCCTCTGCTACTGTAATACCTATCGTAGGCTTTTTGGTAAATCGGCTGGACAGGCGAAAATGACCAGGCTAGAGCAATGGATCTAGGGCTGGCCAATGCCGCCGCGGTGGTGGTCGGCGGCAGCCGCGGGATGGGGTTGGCGACGGCGCGCTGCCTGGCCGATGAGGGCGCGCGGGTCGCGGTGATCGGCCGCAGCCGCGACGCCCTCGACTCGGCGGTGACCGATCTCACCCGACGCGGCAGCCCGGACGCGCTCGGGCTGGTCGCCGACATCGGCGACGACGCCGCGGTGGGCCAGGCGTTCGGCGAGCTCGCGCGGCGCTGGGACGGCGAACTCAATGCTCTGGTGATCACGGTGGGGCCGGGCGCGGCCGGCACGTTCGAGGACCTGACCGACGAGCAGTGGCGCCAGGCCGTCGAGGACGGGGTGCTGGGCATGGTGCGCTGTGTCCGTGCGGCACTTCCGCTGCTGCGCAAGGCGCAATGGGCGCGGATCGTCAACTTCTCGGCGCATTCGACGCAGCGTCAAAGCGTGCTGCTGCCCGCCTACACCGCGGCCAAATCGATGCTGACGAGTGTTTCCAAGAACCTGTCCCTGCTGCTGGCCAAGGACGAGATCCTGGTCAACGTGATCTCGCCGGGCAGCATCGCGTCGGAATCGCTGGTGGGCTGGGCGAATTCGGTGGGCGTCGACGGGCGCGACCCGTACGCCCTGATGGAGGCGATCGGCAAGCATTTCGGTCATCCCGCGCACATGCCGCGCGCCGGCCTGCCGGAGGAGATCGGACCGGTCGCGGCGTTCCTGGCCTCACGACGCAACTCCTACATGACGGGCGCCAACATCAACGTCGACGGCGGTTCGGACTTCACCTGAACCGGCGGTGAAAGAAAACGATTGGCAGACAAAAGGAGTCGACTGTGGCTACGGCAGCAGACGCGCGCACCTGGGCGCGCGGCGCATTGCGGGGGATCGGTGACTCCCTCTACACCCCGTTCTGCGGACCGGACGGCGACGACATCGACTGGGACGCCTACCGGGAACTGGTGCGCTACTGCGTCGGCGATCTCGGCCACCCGATGTTGTGGTGCACCAGCGGCATCGCCGAGTTCTGGGCCCTGACCCTCGATGAGCGAAAACGCCTGCTGGAAGTGGCAATCGAAGAAGGACGCGCCGCGAATCCCGACGTGGTGATCCAGGCCTGCACGGCGGCCATGTCGGCGAAGGACTGCGTGGAGTTGACGCTGCACGCCCAGCAGGTGGGCGCCGACATCGCCTACATCCAGACGCCGATGATGGAGGCCCACGGCGGCGAAGGCGTGTTGCGCTTCTTCGAGTATGTGGCGGCGCGCACCGACATCGCCCTGGGCATGTTCAACTCGCCGTCGTCGGGCTACGTGCTGACGCCGGCCGAAAGCGCCCGGATCTATCACGAGGTTCCCGCGGTGTGCGCCACCAAGGAAGGCGCCTTCCGGCCGGGGGCCAGCCGGCTGCTGCACGAGCTGGCACCCGGCCTGGTGCTCTGGGAATGCGACAAGACGGTGTACCGCGCCGGGTGGCTGCGCGACGGGATCGTGTGCCCGGCGCAGCTGGGTACCGCCGGCTACCTGTTCGAGACCCCGCAGCGCCGATTGTTCTCCGAATATTGGGATTTGGTGCAGAGCGGCAAGCTCATCGAGGCGATGGACTACGGCCGGGAATCCGGGTTGGACCAGTTCGACCTGGACGTCGGTTCGTGGTGGACCTGCTACCCGGGCAGGGCCGATTACTTCACCCACTGGGGCGGGGCGTTCAAGTACGCCGCCTCGCTGCTGGGGCTGCCGACCGGCGCCTACCCGCACTCGCGTCCCCCGCAGGCCGAGCTGCCCGCCGAGGCCAAGGCCCAGATCGAGAACGCCTACCAGCGGCTGGGCCTCCTGGCAACGGCGTTGCGGTAGAAGCGGTTACACGGAAACGGGCCCGGTCGTCGACCGGGCCCGCCTCGCGTCACTCACTGTTGCTGTTCGGCCCGTTCGCGCTGCTCGTAGGCCTTGGCCTTGCCCCGGGCCTTCTCGGCGGCGGCTTCCTTCTTGCCGGCGCTGCGCTGAGCATCCGCCTTGTCCTGCTGGGCCTTGCCCTGCTCGATCAGGCCGTTGTGGCCGATGATGATGCCGATGACCTGCTTGGCCCTGCCCAGCACGTCGTCGACGATGCCCTGCACCAGCTCGACCGGGCCGCTCTTGACGTCAACCATTGCGTCTCCTTCCCCCATGATGGTCGGTTCTTTCCACGGACGTTCCCGTCGTCCCGCCGGGGGCAAACATGGCGCCGGCGTGGCCCTCGCCACAACGACTGCGCTCCGCGCGGCCGGGCCGTCAGCACCCGGCGGTACCCACGGCAGCCACGTGGCCGGCGCGGCAGGCGGCGCGGCGAAAATCGCAGATTAGTCCCGGTTCACGCGCGCCATACCGCAGTTGTGGAATGCGCTACCGATAGGTATACAGTATGGGTACAAACTTGCCTGCCGGGTCAGCCCTGCCGGGTCAGCTGTGAGGGGACGCCTTGATGAGTGCCGCCGACCATGTGGTCACCGACGAGGCGGTGCTGTACCAGACCACGGAAACCGGCGTTGCGGTCGTGACGTTCAACCGGCCCGAGCGGCTCAACGCCTGGGGACCCGACATCTCGAGCGGCTTCTACGCGTGCATCGACCGCGCCGAGGCGGACCCCGCGGTCCGGGTGATCGTGTTGACGGGCGCCGGTCGGGGGTTCTGCGCGGGCGCCAACCTGGGCGGCGCGGGATCCATCGATGCGAAGCTGGGCGACGGCGACACCGACGTCACCGCGTTGGTCGGCGATCGCCATCCCCACTTCCTGACCGCACTGCGCAAACCGATCATCGCCGCGATCAACGGCGCCTGCGTCGGCATCGGGCTGACCCACGCCCTGATGTGCGACGTGCGGTTCGCGGCCGCCGGCGCCAAGTTCGCCACCGCGTTCACCCGCCGGGGACTGATCGCCGAGTACGGCATCACCTGGATCCTGCCGCGGCTGGCCGGCTGGGGCGCGGCGATGGACCTGCTGTTGAGCGGGCGCACCTTCTTCGCCGAGGAGGCCGCAAAACTCGGGCTGGTCAACGAGATCGTCGCACCCGACGAGCTGATGGCCCGCGCCCTGACCTACGCCGACGACATCGCCCGCAACTGTTCGCCGGCGTCGCTGGCGGTGATCAAGCGGCAGGCCTACGACGACGCGCTGCGCGACGTCGTCGACGTCAGCGCCCGCGCCGAAACCCTCATGCACGAGTCGCTGCAGCGCCCCGACGTCATCGAGGGCATCACCAGCTTCCTGGAGAAGCGGCCGCCGCGGTTCCCACCCCTGGCCACCTGACCCGCCGGAAAGGATCATCATGACCGCCCTGAACTATCGCGTGATCGACGTCGACAACCACTATTACGAGCCGCTGGACTCGTTCACCCGCCACCTGGACAAGAAGTTCAAGCGCCGCGGCGTCCAGATGCTCAGCGACGGCAAGCGCACCTGGGCGGTGATCGGCGACCGGGTCAACCACTTCATCCCCAACCCCACCTTCGACCCGATCATCGTGCCGGGCTGCCTGGACCTGTTGTTCCGCGGCGAGATCCCCGACGGCGTCGACCCGGCGTCGCTGATGAAGGTCGAGCGGCTGGCCGATCACCCCGAGTACCAGAACCGCGACGCCCGGATCGCGGTGATGGACGAGCAGGACATCGAGACGGCGTTCATGTTGCCGACGTTCGGTTGCGGGGTCGAGGAGGCGCTCAAGCACGACATCGAGGCGACGATGGCGTCCGTGCACGCGTTCAACCTGTGGCTCGACGAGGACTGGGGCTTCGACCGGCCCGATCACCGGATCATCGCCGCGCCCATCGTCTCGCTGGCCGATCCGACCAGGGCGGTCGAAGAGGTCGACTTCGTGCTGGCCCGCGGCGCCAAGCTGGTGCTGGTGCGCCCGGCGCCGGTGCCCGGCCTGGTCAAGCCGCGGTCGCTGGGCGATCGCAGCCACGACCCGGTGTGGGCCCGGCTGGCCGAAGCCGGGGTGCCGGTGGGATTTCACCTGTCCGACAGCGGCTATCTGCACATCGCGGCGGCCTGGGGCGGCAAGTCGACGTTCGAGGGCTTCGGCGCGAAGGACCCGCTGGATCAGGTGCTGCTCGACGACCGGGCGATCCACGACACGATGGCCTCGATGATCGTGCACGGCGTGTTCACCCGGCACCCCAAACTCAAGGCGGTCAGCATCGAAAACGGTTCGTACTTCGTGCATCGGCTGATCAAGCGGCTGAAGAAGGCGGCCAACACCCAGCCCCAGTACTTCCCCGAGGACCCGGTGGAACAGCTGCGCAACAACGTGTGGATCGCCCCCTACTACGAGGACGACCTGCCGGAGCTGGCGCGGGTCATCGGCGTCGACAAGATCCTGTTCGGTTCCGACTGGCCGCACGGCGAAGGCCTCGCATCGCCGGTGTCGTTCACCGCGGAACTGAAGGGATTCAGCGAGTCCGACATTCGAAAGATCATGCGGGACAATGCCCTCGATCTGCTCGGCGTGCAAGTCGGCTCGGCCGCCTGAGTATCCGGAACCGACGACGCCCGTGAGCGAATGGACCATAGGGGCGGTTCTCGACGAAATCGCCGACGTCATCCCCGACCGCACGATGACGGTGTGCGGCGACCGCCGCAGCACGTTCGCCGAGTCGGCGGACCGCACCCGCCGGTTGGCGAACTTCCTGTCCGGCAACGGATTGGGCGTGCACCGGGAACGCGCCGTCCTGCAGAACTGGGAGTGCGGGCAGGACCGGGTCGCCCTGGTCATGCACAACGATCTGTACCCGGACATGGTCGTCGGCTGCCTCAAGGCGCGCACCGTGCCGGTGAACGTCAACTACCACTACACGCCGCGTGAGGTCGGTGAGCTCTTCGACTACCTGAGACCGCGGGCGGTCATCTACCACCGCGGGCTGGGGCCGAAGTTCGCCGACGTCCTCGGCCGCGGAGACGTCGACCTGCTCATCGCGGTCGACGACGGCAGCGAGGCCGCGCAACTGCCGGGCGCGGTGTCGCTGGATGATGCTCTGGCCCAAGGCGATACCGGTCACCCGGTGCCGGGATCGCCGGACGATCTGCTGATGATCTGCACCGGCGGGACGACGGGCCGGCCCAAGGGGGTGCTGTGGCGCCAGTCCGACATCTACGTGTCGTCGATGGTGGGGGCGGATCACGCCTGCGCTCAGGAGATCCGCGACAAGGTCAGCGGCGCCGCTGGGGCGCCGTGGTTCGCCGTCTCGCCGCTGATGCACGCGGCCGGCATGTGGACGGCGTTCGCGGCGATCATGGCGGGGACCACCGTGGTGCTCTACGACACCGGCAAGAAGCTCGACCCGCGATCGGTGTGGGAGACCGCCCAGCGTGAGCGGGTCGGGATGATGACCATGGTCGGCGACGCCTACGCGGCACCGCTGGTCGCCGAATTGCAGTGCGGCTCCTATGATTTGTCGTCGCTGTACGCCATCGGCACCGGGGGAGCGGCAACCAACCCCAAATACCAGCAGGCCCTGCTGGAGCTGCTTCCCCACATCACTCTCATCAACGGTTACGGGTCGTCGGAGACCGGCAACATGGGATTCGGCCACAGCCGAACCGGCACCCGAACCGACACCTTCACACTGCGCGAGGGTGGGCTGGTGCTCGCCGAGGACTACAGCCGCTTCCTTTCTCCCGGCGAGCCGCAGCTGGGCTGGGTCGCCCGCGAGGGACGAATCCCGTTGGGGTACTTCGACGATCCCGACGCCACCCGCAAGACCTTTCCGGTGATCGACGGCAAACGAGTGGTGATCTCCGGAGACCGCGCCGCCCTGGAACCCGACGGAACACTGCGGTTGTTCGGGCGGGACTCGCTGGTGGTCAACACCGGTGGGGAGAAGGTCTTCGTCGAGGAGGTCGAGGAGGTGCTGCGCGCCCACCCAGCCGTCGCCGACGCGCTGGTGGTCGGGCGGCCCAGCGGGCGTTGGGGCGAGGAAATCGTCGCGCTGGTGGAACTTCGTGCCGGAACCGGTGCCGCCGCCGACGAGTTGCACGCGCACTGCACGTCGCGGCTGGCGCGGTTCAAGGCGCCCAAGGAATTTCTGTTCGTCGCTGCGGTTCAGCGCCTGGGCAACGGTAAGGCGGATTACCGTTGGGCCAAACGTCACGCTGTCACCGAAGCTAGCGAGAAGGCGCCGATGTCGACATGAAAGCAATCGATTGTCTGGTCAACGTGCACTTCGGCGAGACCGAGAAGCAGCCGACGTGGATGCTCAAGGTGCGCGACGACTACTTCAAGGGACCGGCGTCGATGTTCGCGCCCGTCGAGTTGTCCGAGCTGATCGACGAGATGGACGCCCAGGGGGTGCGCAAAGCCATCCTGATGGACAACCTGGCCAAGCCGTCGGTGAGCGCGCGCAAGTTCGTCGAGGACAAGCCCGAGCGTTTCGCCCTGGCGATGGGTGGGGTGAACCTGCTGCGGCCGATCCCGTCCCTGCGCGAGCTCGCCGCCGTCGTCGCCGACCTGCCCGTCGCGTATGCCGCTGTGGGACCGAGCTTTTGGGGGGATGGCCAGTATCCGCCCAGCGACGCCGTCTATTATCCGCTCTACACCAAGTGCGCCGAGCTCGAGCTGCCGCTGTGCGTCAACACCGGCATTCCCGGGCCCCCGATCCCGGGGGAGGTGCAGAATCCGATCCACCTCGACCGGGTCTGCGTGCGCTTCCCGGAACTCAAGCTGTGCATGATCCACGGCGCGGACCCTTGGTGGGACGTCGCCATCAGGCTGTTGCTCAAATACGCCAACCTGCGCCTGATGACGTCGGCCTGGTCGCCAAAGCGGTTGCCGGAGAGCCTGTTGCACTACATGCGTACCCGCGGGCAGGACAAGGTCATCTTCGCGTCCGACTGGCCGGTGCTCAAAATGCATCGCGTCGTCCCCGAGGCGGCCGGGTTGGATCTGCCCGCCGACGTGCTGGAAAACTACCTCTACAACAACGCGCACGAATTCTTCTTCGGTGGCCGCAAGGAAGGCTGAGTATGGACCGCTATGAACTGCGCAGGCTCGACTACAGCCTGACCGACGATCACCAGGCGTTGCAGGCGGCCTACCGCGATTTCTTCACGACGCACTGCCCGATCGAGACGGTACGCGCCGCGGAGGAGACCGGCTTCGACAAGAACCTGTGGGAGCGGTTGTGCGCCATGGGCGCAACGAGCATGGCCGTCCCGGAATCCGCCGGCGGCGACGGGGCGACGCTGGTCGACCTGACGTTGGTGGCCGAGGAGATCGGCAGGTCGCTGGCGCCGGTGCCGTGGATCGACCAGGTCTGCACCGCCCGGCTGCTGGCCCGGCTCGGTGCGGTGGAACCCGATGTCGTTCACGGCAAGCGGCTCGCGGGGTTCGATCCGCAGCACGACAGCCTGTCGGGGCCCCGGCTCATCCCGACCGGGTCGATCGCCGACGCGATCATCGTGCGCGACGGCGACGACGTCGTCGCGCTGAGCTTCGGCACCCGCCCCGCGAAGGTGGACAACATCGGCCGGCTGCCCATGGCCTGGGTGGATCCGGCGGCGGCCGACACCCGCACCGTGCTGGCCGGCGGATCGGACGCACTCGCGGAATATCAACGCGCACTTGACGAGTGGCGCGTGCTCACCGCCGCGGCGCTGGTCGGCCTGGTGGAGGAGACCATGACGATCGCGGCGGAGTTCGCCAAGACCCGCTACACGCTGGGGGTGCCGATCTCGACGCTGCAGGGCATCTCGCACCCGCTGGCCAACATCGCGATCACCGTGCAGGGCGGCCGCAACCTGGCCCGGCGCGCGGCCTGGTTCCTGGACAACGAGCCCGACGAGCGGCCGGAGCTGGCGCCCTCGGCGTTCGTGTTCATGGCCGAGGAAGCGGCGAAGGCGGCCACCATGGCGGTGCATGTGCAAGGCGGGCTTGGTGTTTCGGCGGAGGCGGCGGCGACGGCGTATCTGGTGCGGGCCCGCGGCTGGGCGCTGGCCGGCGGGGATCCCGGGGTCAGCGCGAAGTACATCGGCGAGCTCGTCGCCGCGCGGGAAAGCGGAAAGGGCGCATAGGTGGACTTCTCACGTGTCACGCTGTCCGACGAGGACCAGCGATTCCTGGACGAGGCTCGCGAGTTCCTGCGCACCCATGTGACCGACGAGGTCAGGCGCCGGGACCGGGAAACCGGCGACAACTTCGACGAGGGCGTGCACCTGGCGTTGGGTGCGGCCGGCTATCTGGAACGCGAATGGAAGCCCGAGGCCGAGGGCGGTTTCAGCCGGGTGCAACGTCGCATCTGGGAGCTGGAGAAGCGACGCGCCCACGTGCCCTGGGTGACCTGGGGGACCACCGCCATGGTGGCCCGCTCGGTGGCCAAGTTCGGGTCCGAGGAGTTACAGCGGGAAGTGCTGCCCGGCGTGTTCAGCGGGCACGTGCGGCTGTGCCTGGGCTATACCGAACCCGAGGGCGGATCCGATGTGGCCACCTGCAAGACCAGGGCTGTCCGGGACGGCAACGGCTGGATCGTCAACGGCTCCAAGATGTTCACCACCGGGGCGCACAACTGCCAATACGTTTTCCTGATCACCAACACCGACCCGGATGCGCCGAAGCACAAGAGCCTGACCATGTTCCTGGTTCCGCTGGACTCGCCGGGCATCGACATCCAGGGCATCCGCACCGTCGACGGGGACCGCACCAACATCGTCTACTACAGCGACGTGCGGGTCGACGACAAGTATCGGCTGGGCGACGTGAACGCCGGCTGGACCGTGTTGCGCGAGCCGCTCAACGTCGAACACGGGGCGGTGGCGGCGGCCCCGGACGGGCTGCAGGACGTGTCGATCATGATGCACCAGGCCGGGTTCATGGCCGACGCCCTGGACAAGGTCGCGGCCAAGGTCACGCAGCCAGACCCGCACGGGCGCAGGCTCATTGACGACTCGGCGATCGCGTATCGGTTGGGCCGCAACGCCGCGCGGATGGAGGCGGCGCTGAGCGCGCCCAGCATCTACGGACGCGTCGCCCTCGCCCAGACGATGCGCGACATCTCCCCGGATCTGATGGACATCCTGGGCACGGCGTCCGCGCTGCCGGTCGGCACCGACGGCGCGGCCGACGACGGCGCCTCCGAGTACGTCTTCCGGTTCGCCCCGCTGGTCGGCATCTACGGCGGCACCCTCGAGGTGTTCCGCAACATGATCGCGCAGTACATGCTCGGCCTGGGCAAGCCGGCCTACGCGCCGGTGGCCCAGCGCGCCAGCTGACGGCGCGCGCCGGCACGCCTCCTGCGCGCCTCCTGCCGCGCTGGCGCGCCTCCTGCCGCGCCTCCTGCGCGCCGAACGTGCACTGGCGGCGAAATTCCGCGCACTTTTTCGCGCTGGGTGCACGCTCGGCGACGGTCAGGTGGTCAGGATGGTGGCCGCCGCGGTACCCGGGGCGCCGTAGAGCTGAGCGAACCCGACGCGCGGCTCACCGGCCACCTGCCGATCGCCGGCTTCGCCACGCAATTGCCGCACCAGCTCGTGGATTTGGCGCAGGCCGGACGCGCCGATCGGTTCGCCGTTGGCGATCAGCCCGCCGTCGGTGTTGATCGGCATCGCGCCGGTGATCTCGGTGACTCCGTCGGCGAGCAGCTTCTCCTGCTCGCCGTCGGCGCAGAACCCGCATTCGGCCATGTGGATGATCTCCGCCCCGGCGTCGGTGTCCTGCAGCTGGATCACGTCGACGTCTTGCGGTGCCACACCGGCCTTTTCGAAGGCGGCCCGCGCCGCGTACACGGTGGGCGCCACATCCTCGTCGATCGGGGCGAAGGTGGTGTTCACCTCGTAGGCGCCGTAGCGGCGGGTGCGCACCTCGACCGCGCGCAGATAGACGGGCTTGGCGCTGTACCGGTGCGCGATGTCGGCCCGGCACATCACCACCGCCGCCGCGCCCTCGTCGGGCGCGCAGAACATGTACTGGGTGAGCGGGTAGTTCAGCATCGGCGAGTTGAGGATCTCATCCTCCGGAATCGGCTTGCGCCGGAAGGCATTCGGGTTGCGGGCGCCGTTGCGGAAGTTCTTGGCCGCGACCTTGGCCAGGGTCCGCTGCGAGATGCCGTGCTGGTGCAGGTAGCGGTTGGCCTTCATGCCGAAGAACTGTGTGGTGAGGTACTGCCCATTCTCGGCATACCAGCGCGGCATCCCCACCAGGGCCGGGTCCTCGGTGAACGCACCCCGCGGGTGCTTGTCCAGGCCGATGGCGATGCCGATGTCGTAGTCACCGAGCCGGATTCCGTCGGCGCACGCCTTGGCGGCACTGGCCGCGGTCGCGCAGGCATTGAACACGTTGGTGAACGGAATGCCCGAAAGCCCCACCATGCCGACGATCGCGTCCGGGTTGGCCACCGTCCAACTGCCCCCGGTGGCGGCCTGGATGTCCTTCCATTCGACACCCGCGTCGGCCACCGCGAGCTGGATGGCGTCGACGGCCATCTCCATCGCGGTCTTGCCCTCGAAGCGGCCGAACGGGTGCAGGCCGACGCCGATGATGGCGACGTCACTCATTGGCGCCGCTCCTCCTCATCGCTTCGCTCTGCATCGTTGCGGCGCGACTCGCACTCACGCAATGGCTCCTGCATTCTTGAGCTCCTCGATGCGGTCCCAGTCCATCCCCAACTCCATCAGCACCAGCTCGGTGTGCTCACTTGCCTGGGGTGCCCTCGTGGTCGCGAGCGGCTCGTGATTGAACTGCACCGGGCCGCGCACCACGCGGAAAGGCTTTCCGCCGCCGGCGAGTTCGACCTCGGCGATCATGTCGTTGGCGATGGCCTGCTCGTCGTCGATCAGGTCGAGCAGGCTCTGGAACGGTGCCCACTGGCCCTTCATCG
Source organism: Mycobacterium timonense (assembly GCF_025821985.1). Lineage (NCBI taxonomy): Bacteria > Bacillati > Actinomycetota > Actinomycetes > Mycobacteriales > Mycobacteriaceae > Mycobacterium > Mycobacterium timonense. The sequence continues at coordinate 99,416 of NZ_JACKSY010000042.1, forward strand.
TCTTCAGGTGCTGGCGCCAATAGTCAAAGGGCTTGGCGGCGAACGCCTTTGCGATCAGCTCGGCGGCCGCGTCGGCGTTCTGGATCAGCGGCAGCACATCACAGAACCGGGGATCGTCGGCCGCCTCGGGGATGCCGAGGTGCTCGAACGTGTCGCGGATCAGCCCGGTCGGGCTGATGATGCACAGGTTGATGGTGCCGCCGTCGGAGGTCTCATAGTTGCCCATAAACGGATTCACCGACGGCGCCCCGGCACCCGGCATCGGGGTGCGCATCACTTCGCCGGTCTCCATGCCCTGCGTCACGCTGGCGCCCGCCGCCCACCATGCCGTGCTCAGCAGCGATACGTCGAGTTCGACGGCCTCGCCGGTGCGTTCACGGTGCAGCAACGCCGCCGAGATCCCGCCGGCGATGAACATGCCGCCGATGGAATCGCCGAATGCGGGAATGCCTTGTCCCAGTGCCCCGCCCAACTCCTCCGGCGTCAGCGCGTAGCCGATCCCGCTGCGCGTCCAGAACGCCGTCCCGTCGTAACCGCCGACGTCACGCTCGGCGCCCTTGTCCCCGTACGCCGAACCGCGGGCGTACACGATGTTCGGGTTGACCGCCCGGATGTGCTCCACGTCGAACTTGTGCTTGCGACGCTGCGCGGGCATGTAATTGGTGAGGAACACATCGGAGGTCTTGGCCAGTTCGTAGATCACCTCCTGGCCGCCCGGCGTGGACACGTCGACCCCGACGCTGCGCTTGCCCCGGTTGGGGTGCTCCATCAGCGGGTGACGCTCTGGATCAACCTGGATGCCACCCATGTTCACGAAGCCGCGCTGGGTGTCGCCGCGCACCGGGTGTTCGACCTTGATGACGTCGGCACCCCAGTCCGCCAGGATCGCGCCGGCGGCCGGGACGAACGTGAACTGCGCAACCTCGAGGACCCGAAAGCCCTGCATTACCTTCACCATTCCCGGGACCCTACTTGGCGTCGAAGGTAACCGGAAGTGCCGTCGGAGACCGGAACGGCTGACCGTGGATGTGCGGGTCGTCGTCGCTGAGCAGGGTGACGTTGGTCAGCCGATTCAGCAGGCATTCCATCGCGACGCGCGTCTCCAGCCGCGCCAGATGCAGGCCCAGGCAGGTGTGCTCGCCGGCGGCGAAGGAGATGTGCGGCACGTGTTTACGGAAGATGTCGAATTCCTCGGAACGCTCCCAGCGCCGCTCGTCGCGGTTCGCCGAACCGATGCACACGCCGATCACCGAACGCGCAGGAATCCGCACGCCGTGCAGTTCGGTGTCTTCGGTGGTGAACCGCTGCACGGTGGTCAGCGGCGTCTCGAAGCGCAACCCCTCCTCGATCGCCGGCGCCAGCAGCTCGCGATCGGCCTGCAGCGCCGCGAACTGGTCCGGGTGGGTCAGCAGCAGATACAGCAGGTTTCCCGACGACCGGTAGGTGGTTTCCAGCCCGGCCGGCAGCAGCAGCCGCAGGAACGAGTAGATGGCCTCGTCGCTGAGCTTTTCGCCGTCGATCTCCGCGGTGACCAGGTCGCCGATGATGTCCTCGGTGGGCTTGGACTTGCGTTGTTCGATCTGCTCGAGGAAGTAGTCCTTGAGCGCCGCCGACGCCTCGAAGGCCCGTTCGTAGTCGACGTGGTAGCTGATCAACTGCACCGCGCGGGTGTGGAACATCGGCAGGTCTTCGTCGGGCAGCCCGAGCAGCCGGGCGATCACCCGGGTGGGGAACTCGAAGGTGAATTGCCTTACCAGGTCGGCAGTTCCGGCATCGATGAACTCGTCGATCAGCGCGTTGCAGATCGGGCGCACTATGGTGGGCTCCCACCGGGCCAGCGCCTTGGACTTGAACGCCGCCGACACCAGGTTGCGGTGGTCCCGGTGCTTCTTGCCCTCCATCGCCAGGATCGTCGGCCCCATGAACAGCCCGATGGTCTTGTCGTACGGCTTGGAACTGAACACCCGGCCGTCGCGGAACACGGTGTTGACCGCGTCGAAGGACACCGCGGAGTATTCCTGCTTGGGCATCAGGGACTCCGGCGTCTTGGAGTAGTCCATCACCGTGCCGGCGAACACGCCGGCCTCGCGGCGTTTGCGGGCGAAGAACGGGTAGGGGTCACGCAGGCTGACGGTCTCGCCTCCGGCGGCGGTGGGAACGTTGGTCGTCACCTGATCTCCAGCATCTTGATCTCAGCACGATCGAACACTTCTTCGTAAGATCATACTGTAATTATTACAGTAGACAATATGGCGGGGCCATGCCCCGATCGCCACCGGCTGCGGCGCCGCAGGTGTGGTCAGCGTCCGGAGTGGGCCGCGCGGGAGTCGGTCAACCGCGCGGCACGCGCCAGCAGGCCCGCATAAGCCACGCCGAGCAGCCGGGGCAGCGCCGCCATCGCCCGTCCGTCGGCCCCGATCAGGATCCGGGCCCGGTTCTTCTCGGCGCCGCGCAGGATGAGCCGGGCGGCCCTGGCGGGGGTGGTGAGCGCCGCCCGGTCGAAGAGCTGGGCGGCCAGGTCGGGATCCTCGGTGTCCGAGGTGCGCATGTTGGCGCCGAAGTTGGTACGCACGACTCCGGGGTGCACGCAGTGCACCGTCACCGGATGGCGTTCGATGATCATCTCCTGGCGCAGGGCCTCCGTGAAACCGCGCACCGCGAACTTCGACGTGCTGTAGGCCCCTTGGTAGGGGACCGCGATGAGACCGAAGGCGCTGGACAGGTTGACCAACCGCGACGGCCGCCGGTCGGAGCCGGCTTCGATGAGTTGCGGCAGAAAGGCTTTGGTCCCGTTGACCACACCGCCGACGTTGATGCCCATCAGCCAGTCGAAGTCCTCCCAGGACATGTCGGCCACGCTGGCGAACAGGTCGACGCCGGCGTTGTTGAACACCATCGAGGCGGGTCCGTGCTTGCGGCGCACCTCATCGGCGAAGCCCAGCACCGCATCCCGGTCCGCCACGTCGATGCGATACGGCGTGACCTGTCCGGGCCCGCACGACGCCTGGGTTTCGGCCAGGCCGTTGTCGTCGATGTCGGACGCCGCGACATGCGCGCCGCCCGCGGTGAGCGCCTGCGTCAGCGCCCGGCCGATGCCCGAGCCGGCGCCTGTGACCACCACGACCCGCCCTTGGTACTTCATCGGTGTGCTCCTAGCCTAAAAGCGCTCGGCCCCAGGGGGTTTCATCCGTCCACCGCCTGCTCGCGCGCCCACCGGTAATCGGCCTTGCCCGACGGGCTGCGCTCGATCACCGGACGGAACACGATCGCCTTGGGAAGCTTGTAGCGCGCCAGCGAATTCGATGCGTGGGCGATCAATTCTCCGGCGTCGACGGCGGCGCCGTCGGACAGCGCGACCACCGCGACGACTTCCTGGCCCCACCGTTCACTCGGCCGTCCGGCCACCACCACGTCGGCCACCGCGGGATGCGACGCGATGGCCGTCTCGACCTCCTCGACGAAAATCTTCTCGCCGCCGGAATTGATGCACACGGAGTCGCGGCCCAGCAGCTCGATATGGCCGTCGGCGTGGTGGCGTGCCCGGTCGCCCGGCACCGCGTAGCGCACCCCGTCGATGACCGGAAAGGTCTTGGCGGTCTTGGCGGCATCGCCCTTGTACCCGAGCGGGACATAGCCGCGCTGGGCCAACCAGCCCATCCCCTCGTGCCCGGGCGGCAGGATCGCCGACAGGTCCTCGGCCGCCACGAAGGTGTCCGGGCCGGCGTTGAAGGTGCCGGTCGCCACCGCCCCGGGCGTCGACATGTGGTGCATCTGCGCCCCGGTCTCCGACGACCCGACGCCGTCGACGACCACCGCGTTCGGCAGTACCTCGATCAAGCGCTGCTTGACGAACGGGGTCAGCAACGCGCCGCCGTTGGCCACCACGGCCAGCGACGACACGTCGGCGATCCCCTTCTCGATGGCCGCGACCAACGGGCGCGCCATCGCGTCACCCACCACCGTCACCACCATGACCTTTTCCCGCTCGATGGTGCGCACCACGTCCTCGGCGTCCAAATGGCCGACGACAGTGGGGAAGACGACCGTCTGGCCGGTCGTGATCGCCGTCATCACGCTCCACTGGGCCGCGCCGTGGATCAGCGGCGGCAGGATCATCAGCTTGGTTCCCGGCCCCGACGCGGCGCGCTGCACGATCTCGTCGATCGACGACGAGGGCTCGCCGGTCATCAGGTTGCGCCCCCCGAAGGACGTCATGAAGATGTCGTGCTGACGCCACAACACGCCCTTGGGCATTCCCGTGGTGCCGCCGGTGTACAGCACGTACAGGTCGTCCGGACAGTGCCGCACCGGCGGTGGCTCCGCGGACACCGACGCCAGCGCGTCCTCGTAATCCACTGCGCCGTCGAGTAATTCGTTGCCCGACTCGTCGGCGATCTGGATGAGCACCCGAAGCCGCGGCAGGTCGGGCAGGATCTCGGCCACCCGGGGCGCGAACGCCGCGTGGTAGATCAGCGCGGTCGCCTCGGAGTCCGCGAGCAGGTAGTGCAGTTCGCTTTTGACGTAGCGGAAGTTGACGTTGAACGGGGCGACGCGCGCCGCGAAGGCGCCCAGCAGCGCTTCGACGAATTCGTTCCCGTTGTACGCGTAGAGGCCGAGCAGGTCCTGGCCCACCTCGTGGCCGGCCAGCGCCTCGCGCTCGGTGTGGCATCCCAGACCCTGGGAGTGCAGATACGCGGCGAGCCGGTTCGACCGTTCGATCACCTGCCGGTAGCTGTAGCGACGGTCGCCCTGGATGATCAGCTCGCGGTCGGGAATCGCGGCCGCGACGGCCTTCGCGACCGCCGGTACCGTGAATGCTGTTGTGGTGTCGGACATTTTGCCTCTCACGGCTGGTGGGGTAGCAGGCGGACCATCAGGCCGGTGGCCTCACTGAGCAGCGTGCCGTCGGCCGCCGTCATGCTAGCGGAGATGAAGATCTTGCGGCCGTCGACGTCGGTGATGCGGCCGTGCGCCGTCAGCGGCGCGTCGATCGGGGTGACGTTGCGGTAATCCACGTGTAGGAAGGCGGTGCGCGTGGGTGGACAGTTCGCGCCGGACACCACCATGCCGAACAGCCAGTCGTAGTAGAGCGGGATCATGCCGCCGTGCACGGCGTTGTTGCCGCCCACGTGCGATCGGGTGAAATGCCCCTGCATGGTGACGCCGTGCGCGCCGGAGTCGACGACGGTCCACGGCGGCAGCAGCGGGTGGCCGAGGCCGGGCAGTTCGATGACCCGCCCGGCCGGCGACACGCCTTCGGGAACCTGGTGGCCGTCCAGCACCGCGCAGGCGTCCTCGACGTGCCGGGCGGCGACGGTCCACAGCGGATCCGCCGGGTTGGTGGCGACGGTCAGGTCCTGCAGCCGGCGCAGCGCGGCGACCAGCCGGCCCAGACCCGGCGGCGCCGACTCGGCGGGCTTGATCTCGGGGAATCCGCCGGCAGACCCGTCCAGCGTGCCGGGTGCGGTGTCGGTCATGGCCGGCTCCAGGCGCGCAGCAGCTCGTCGGTGGTGGTGATGGTGGCCAGCAGCGACAACGTGTTCGCGATGACCGCCTCGCCGTACTCGGCGGGGACGCCGGCGACGGCGTCGCGCGGGACGACGACGCGGTAGGCGGCGTTGACCGCATCCATGACGACGTTGGGAATCGCGATGTTCAACGAGACGCCGACCACCACCAGGGTGGACACGCCCAGGTTGCGCAACACCGCGTCGAGGTCGGTACCGCCCATCGGGCCCACGCCATGCCACCGGCTCAGCACCAAATCGCTTGGCGCGGAGCCTAATTCGGGCAACAGCGTGGCCCCCGGGGTGCCGGGGGAGATGTCCACCCGGCCTTGCCCGGAGCGGCGACCCAGCGCGAAGATCTTGGCGTTGTGATTGGAGCCCAGTCCGTCCGGGCGCCGCTGCACCAGGCAGTGCACGATTCGCACACCGGCTGCGCGGGCCGGCGGCAACAGCCGCACGATGTTCGGCAGCGCGACCCGGCGGGCTTCCGCGGCCAGCGCGCCCAGGCCGGCGTCGGGACCGACGACCGCGCCCTGGACTTCTTGCGTGATGACGGCGGTGTGCGCCGGCGCCACCAGCTCTGCCAGGTCCGTCATGCCGGTGACGACGTTCCGGCCGGCGGCAACTCATAGAATTGGGTGGCCCATTTGCGCAGTGCCATATAGCCTTTGGCGTCGACCTTGGACAGCGGCGGGTGCTCGACGTATTTCTGGTAGCGCCAGATCTGCAGATCGTCGAAGACGGTGGACAGGAACTGCTTTTCGATGACCTCGCGCAGCTTGCCCTCGGGCACGTCGGCGGTGTCGCCGGGGAGGCGGGGCCACCAGATCGAATAGAACAGGTCCGAGCACTCGTCGTCGACCGGTGTGCAGGTGAAGATCAGCCGATGGTTCTGCGCGCCTTCGAAGACGCTGATCGCCCCGCCCAGGCCGAACAGGTGGCTGTGGAAGCGCAGCGCGAGGGCCTCGGGGTCGTCGCTGTTGGCATCGGGCCAGCCGGCGACGAACTGCCATTCCTGCTCGACGATCTTCCAGTCCAGCACCCGCGGCGTCACCGTGGCGTGGTGCACGTACTCGAAATGGGCGCTGTCGGGCGCGTTTTCGGCCACGATCTGCGGATGCACCGGCTCACGCTCGGCGCGCCGGGAAAACTCGGGGTAGGCCCGGTAGTAGGCCGCCGGGTCGGTCTCGAATTGCGGGAACTTACCGAAGATGTCCGGCATCTCCCACTGCGGCTCCTTGCCGTGCGGCTGGTGCCAGACGAACACGCAGTCGTACTGCTCGCGCACCGGGTACACCTTCAGCCGCAACCCGCGGTTGGGCCGATCGGGTTGGTAGGGGATGTAGCGGTTGGTGCCGTCGGGCCCCCAGCGCCAGCCGTGGAAGGGGCACTGCACGCAGTCGCCGACCACCGTGCCACCGTGCCCGAGATGGGCGCCCAGGTGTTTGCAGTGCGCCTCCAAGATGTGCAGTTCGCCGGACTCGTCGCGGTAGGCCACCAGGTCCTCGCCGAAATAGTGCAACGGGCGCACCTCTCCGATGGGGAACTCCGGTGACCAGCCGACCATGAACCAGCCGGTGACCTTCCAGGTGAAGGGGACTTTCACGCCAGCGCCTCCGATACGTTGATACTAAGTCCATTACAGTATAGATTTCAGCAGTCCGGCCGTCGCGCGGCAAGGAGTGACATGACGACAGCGGCTGACCAGCCAGGGCGGTGAGGATGACCGAAGCCGACACCCCGTTCGACGTACTCGTCATCGGCGCGGGATTCTCCGGGCTGTACATGCTGCACCGGCTGCGCCAACTCGGCATCCCCGCCCGGGTGCTGGAGATGGCCGAAAACGTCGGTGGCACCTGGCTTTTCAACCGCTATCCGGGCGCACGGTGCGACATCGAGAGCATCGAATACTCCTACAGCTTCTCCGAGGAGATCCAGCAGGAGTGGGTGTGGACGGAGTCGATGCCGGCGCAGCCCGAGATCTTGGCCTACCTCAACTACGTCGCCGACCGGCTCGACCTGCGCCGCGACATCCAATTCGGCGCCGAGGTCGTCGCGATGACCTTCGACGAAGACGCCGCGAGGTGGTCGGTGCGCACCCGGTCCGGCGACACCTTCCGCGTTCCGTTCGTGGTCGCCGCCTCCGGCATCCTGTCCGTGCCGCTGCAGCCCGACATCCCCGGGATGGACACCTTCGCCGGGACGTCGCTGTTCACCAGCCGCTGGCCGGCCGCGGGCGTCGACCTGACCGGCAAGCGCGTCGGCGTCATCGGCACCGGCTCGACCGGTGTCCAGCTCATCCCCGTGGTTGCCCGAGAAGCGTTGCACCTCTCGGTGTTTCAGCGTTCACCCGCATACACCCTGCCCTGGCGGGTGCACCGATTCCAACCCGGCGAGCTGGACGAGATGAAGGCGCGCTACGGCGAAATCCGCGCCGCTCAACGCGCCCACCCGATCGGCGCGGCCCGGCTGAGCGCCTTTTCCGTCCTGCTGGAAATGCTCGGGCGGCCGCCGCTGAAATCGGCCACCCGCGAAGAACAACTGCGCGCCATCGAGGAGCACGGCGTCCTGGGGGCGTTGAACTGGGGTGACGTCTTCTTCGACATCGAAGCCAACCGGATGGCCGCCGAACTGTACGGCGAGGCGGTCGCGCGGATCGTCAAAGACCCCGAGACCGCGGCGTCGTTGGTGCCGGTGCATCCCTTCGCCTGCAAGCGGCCGATCATCGACCAGGGCTACTACGAGACCTTCAATCGCGACAACGTCACCCTCGTCGACCTGCGCAAGGCGCCGATCCGGGAGGTCACCCCGGCCGGCATTCGCACCGACGACCGATTCCACGAGCTCGACGTCATCGTCTACGCCACCGGCTTCGACGCCATGACCGGTGCGCTCAGCCGGATCGACATCCGGGGCCGCGGCGGCATCGGGCTGGCCGAGTTCTGGGCCACCCAGGGGCCGCTGTCGTATCTGGGCCTGGCGGTCGCCGGCTTTCCGAACCTGTTCACCGTCCAGGGCCCGGGCAGCCCCAGTGCCGCCACCAACTTCGTCGCCGCCCTCGAACAGCACGTGGAATGGATCGGCGACTGCATCGCATACCTGCGCGCCAACCACATTCGCACCATCGAGGCGCTGAGCACCGCCCAGCAGGAGTGGATCGAGCACACCACCGCGCTCGTCGCGCCCACGGTTCTGGTCCACCCGTCGTGCAACTCCTGGTACAACGGTGGCAACGTGCCCGGCAAGAAACGGATGTACATGGGCTATACCGGCGGGATCCCCGAATACCGGCGCAGGTGCGACGAAATCGCGGCCGGCGGCTACACCGGTTTCAAGCTGGCTTAGTTGAAGGTGAGCGGATGGCGAAGGCATTGAGCGGGCTCAGCCTGGCCAGAGACGCCGCCCGGGAACTGGCCATGCTGGTGCCGCGGACGGTGGCGGGCCTGCAGGAGTCGACCGGTTGGGCTCCGCTGTCGCCCCGCGGTGCACGCCAGTTCGGTGAGGTCATGCTGGACGAGCTTGTGCTGAGCGCCTTTTCGCTGCTGGGTGGCAGCCCGGCGGCGCTGCGCCCGGTCGACGCCTGCGCCGCTGCCGCCGAGGAACTCGCCGCGCTGGGCATCGACGGCGCGCACGCCGCGCCGAACCCGTTGCGGCCGACCTCGATTCGGCGGCGCAGCATCGCCGGTCTCGACTACGAACGGATGGCCTTCGAGCACGACCCCGCGCTGCCGGCGACGCTGGTGGCCGACGGCTTGGGCGGCCCGGCCCGGGCGGTGGTGCACCTGCGCCGGCACCGTGACGGGCCCAGACCCTGGCTGGTCTGGGTGCACGGCGCCGGCCAGGGCGGCACCGAAGACCTGCTGCTGTCCGGCATCGGCCGAATACATCGCGAGCTGGGGTTCAACATCGCGATGCCGGTACAGCCCGGACACGGGTGCCGGCGCCGGCAGTGGCCGGTCTACCCCGACATGGATCCGCTGGGCAACGTCGCGGGCATGATGCGCGCGGTGTCGGAGGTGCGCGCCGTGGTGCGCTGGGCCCGGTCGCAGGCCAGCACCCTTGTGGTGGCGGGCATTTCGATGGGCAGCCCGGTGGCCGCACTGGTCTCCCACCTGGAGAGGCAGGTCGACGCCGTCGCGCTGTACACGCCCATCCTGGGACTCAACGCGATGATCGCCCGGCACCTGCAGCGCTGGGGGCCGGCCCGGGACGGATTCCGCGAACTGCTGCAATCCCCGGTGGTCACCCGGCTCACCTCGGTGATCGACCCGCTGGCGGTGACCCCGGCGCCGCCGCCGGAGCGCCGGCTCATCGTGGGGGCCTGGCACGACCGGATGGCGATGCGCGAGCCCGCGAACGCCTTACAGGACCGCTGGGCCGGCCAGTTGTACTGGTACGACGGCAGCCACGTCGGGCACATCTTCTCCCGGCGGGTACAGCGCATCACCGACCGGTTCCTGCGCGACGCGGTGCTTGCCTGATGCGGCCCACCTGGACCGCTCGCACCGTGGTCGAGCTGTACAACCTGGTGGTGTGGAACGAACGCAACATCGAACTGGCCCGGGAGTTGTTGGGCGACACGGTTATCCGGCATGAGGTCGGCGCGGCGCACACGCTGACACACGCCGAGGCGGTACAGCGGGTGGTGGACATGTGGGAGATGGCCGACTCGCTGCACTTCGACCTCAACGTCGTCGTCGAGGGCGACGACGGCGAGCACGTGGCGATCGTCTACGACTCGACGATCAGGACCAAGGACGGCGCGGAAACCAACATCGCCGGCATCGAGGTTTTCCGGGTCGTCGATGGCAAGATCACCGAGGTTTGGAACTGCGGCTACCAGCAAGGGGTTTGGAATTGAGCGACCGGGTGCTTGACGAGTTGGGCTTCTATCTGCTGGCCGGGGCAGGAGGTGAGGGCCCCGCGACCCTGATGGACGAGGCCCGCCGCGGCGAGGAACTCGGCTTCGGCACCGCCTTCATCTCCGAGCGGTGGAACGTCAAAGAGGCGTCGTCTCTGGTCGGGGCGGCGTGCGCGGTCACCCACCGGATGCAGATCGCCACCGCCGCAACCAATCACAACACCCGTCATCCGCTGATCACCGGGTCGTGGGCGACCACGATGCATCGACTGTCCGGCGGCCGGTTCACCCTCGGCGTGGGACGGGGGATCGCCGCGATCTATGGGGCGTTCGGCATACCGGCGGTGACGACCGCGCAGATGGAGGACTGGGCCGGGGTGATGCGCCGCCTGTGGCACGGCGAGCTGATCTTCAACCACGACGGACCGATGGGTAAGTACCCCATCCTGTTTCTCGATCCGGACTTCAACGAGGACATCCGGCTGGCCCTGGTGGCGTTCGGGCCCAACACGCTCGCGCTCGGCGGGCGGGTATTCGACGACGTCATACTGCACACCTACTTCACCCCGGAGACCTTGCAGCGCAGCGTCAAGACCGTCAAGTCGGCCGCGGAGAAGGCGGGCCGCGACCCCGACAGCGTGCGGGTGTGGTCGTGCTTCGCCACCGTCGGCGACCATCTGCCCGAACAGCTGCGGCTGAAGAAGACGGTCGCCCGGCTGGCCACCTACCTGCAGGGCTACGGAGACCTGCTGGTGCGCACCAACGACTGGGATTCCGCTGTGCTGCAACGGTTCCGCGACGACCCGGTGGTGACGTCGATCGCCGGCGGGATCGACCACAAGGCCACCCCGGAGCAGATCGAGCACATCGCGACGCTGATCCCCGACGAATGGCTGGAACCCTCGGCCACCGGGTCTGCGCAGCAGTGTGTGGCCCGCATCCGCCAGGAATTCGACTACGGCGCCGACGCGGTCATCCTGCACGGCGCCACACCCGACGAGCTCGAGCCGATCGTCGCCGCCTACCGAGCCGGCTGACCGCGAAAGTGCAACTAGCGACGCGTTTCCCGAGAGGTGCCGTCGGTAGTTGCACTCTCGCGGCGTACCGGTTCAGGGCATGATGACGGTCCGGCTCACCGGTTCGGCGGCGGCCTGCCGGCTGGACAGGCCGCGCCGCAACGACGCCAGCAACGCGTCCCGCGTCTCACGCGGGTCGATGAGTTCGTCGAACCCCATGTGCTCGGCCGACCGGTAGGAGGCCTGCAGCTCGGCGTTGCGCAGCTTGGTGGAGAGGTCCTCACCGGCGTGCGAGGCGCGGCTCAGCGCCGCCGCGCTCATCGCGCCCATGGTTGCACCCGGGTAGGCGAACGTCGCGACCTGATGGTCGAATCCCAACAGCGACATGACCATCGACCCGAACCCGTACGCCTTGCGCAGCGTGACGTGCAGCTTCAACGTGGTCGCCGCGGTCTGGGCGGCGAACATCCGCGCGCCGGCGCGCAGCACACCGCTGCGTTCGGACCGGCTGCCGGGCAGCATGCCCGGGTTATCGGCGAGGAAGACGATCGGCAGGTGGAACGAGTCGGCCACCATGATGAAGTGTGCCGCCTTGTCGGCGGCGTCGGCGTCGATGGAGCCGGCCAGCACCTGAGGCTGGTTGGCCACCACCGCGACGGGGTGGCCGCCGAGGTGGGCGAGCGCGCAGATGATCGCCTTGCCGAACTGGGGTTGCACCTCGAACCAGTCGGGGCTGTCGAACACCACGTCGAGCACGGCGCGCATGTCGTAGACGCGGCGGTTGTCCCGGGAGACGATGTCGAGCAGCTCCGGCGTCGGCCGCGGCATGGCGGCGTCGCCGGCGGGCAGCGACGGCGGGTACGACCAGGCGCTGGGCGGGAAGTAGGACAGGTAGCGGCGGACGTCGTCGAGCACCGCTTCGTCGTTTTCGGCGACGTTGTGGATCACGCCGCTGGGCAGCGCGACATCCGGCCCGCCCAGGTCCTCTTTCGAAATGTCTTCTCCGGTGGACTCTTTGACGACGGGAGGCCCGGCGGTGAAGATCGCCCCCTGCCTGCTCATGATCCGGAAGTCGCAGACCGGGGCCACCAGCGCGCCGTGTCCGGCCGACGGGCCGAGCACGGCGGCGACGGTCGGGACGCGACCAGAGCACTGCGCCTGGGCCAGCAGGTCGGTCGGGGTGCGGCCGTAATGCCCGCCGGTGGGGCGAAAGCCCGCGCCCTCGAGCAGCATGACCAACGGAATCTTGTCCCGCAACGCCAGTTCGGCGATGCGGTAGCGCTTCGAGTTGCCGCCGGGCCCGATGCTGCCCGCCAGGGTGGTGAAATCCTCGGCGCCCAGCATCACCGGCGTGCCGTTGATCTCGCCGGAGCCGACCACCAGGCCATCGGCGGCGATCTCGCCACCGACCAGGGTGCCGAGTTCACGGAACGTGCCCGGGTCGAGCAGGTATTCGATGCGGGCGCGGGCGTCGAGTTTGCCCTTGTTGCGGTGCTTGTCCAGCCGCTCCGGGCCGCCCATGTCGAACGCGTGCTGACGGCGCCGCTGGAGATCGGCGAGCGTTTCTTCCCAGTCCTGGGCTTTCGGCATGCCTATGTCCTACCTCATGGAGGATTCGTCGCGCGACCAGTCGGGGGCGGGCCGCAGATCTGCAGGGTCACATACTGGATTGCTTACTGTAAAGTTACCCGCATGCCTGACCCCGGCCGTCTCGAGGTCGGCGGCACCGAGCATCCCGGATCGAGGAGTTGCACCAGTGAGCACAACCACGATGGACGAGGCCGCCAAGTTGCTGGCCGATCCGATGGCCTACACCGACGAGCAGCGACTGCATGCGGCACTGACCCACCTGCGCGCCAACGCCCCGGTGTCCTGGGTGGAGGTGCCGAACTACAAGCCGTTCTGGGCGATCACCAAACACGCCGACGTCATGGACATCGAGCGGGAGAACATGCTGTTCACCAACTGGCCGCGCCCGGTGCTGACGACCGCCGAGGGCGACGAGATGCAGGCCGCCGCGGGGGTGCGCACCCTGATCCACATGGACGACCCCCAGCACCGGGTGGTGCGCGCCATCGGCTCGGACTGGTTCCGGCCAAAGGCGATGCGGGCGTTGAAGGTTCGCGTCGACGAGCTGGCCAAGATCTACGTCGACAAGATGCTGGCGGCCGGACCGGAATGCGACTTCGTCCAGGAGGTCGCGGTCAATTACCCCCTCTACGTGATCATGTCGCTGCTGGGCCTGCCGGAGGCCGACTTCCCCCGGATGCTCAAACTGACCCAGGAGCTGTTCGGCAGCGACGACTCGGAATTCAAGCGCGGCAGCTCCAACGAGGATCAGCTGCCGGCGCTGCTGGACATGTTCGGCTACTTCAACGGTGTCACCGCCGCGCGCCGCGAGCATCCGACCGAGGATCTCGCGTCGGCGATCGCCAACGCCCGGGTTGACGGCGAACCGCTCTCGGACATCGACACCGTCTCCTACTACCTGATCGTCGCCACCGCCGGCCACGACACCACCAGCGCCACCATCTCCGGTGGCCTGCAGGCACTCATCGAGAACCCCGACCAGCTGCAGCGGCTGCGCGACAACCTCGACCTGATGCCGCTGGCCACCGAGGAGATGATCCGCTGGGTCACCCCGGTCAAGGAGTTCATGCGCACCGCCGCCAAAGACACCGTGGTGCGTGGAGTGCCCATCGCCGCGGGCGAATCCGTGCTGCTGTCCTACGTCTCGGCGAACCGCGACGAGGACGTGTTCGACGAGCCGTTCCGCTTCGACGTCGGGCGCGACCCCAACAAGCATCTGGCCTTCGGCTACGGCGTGCACTTCTGCATGGGTGCGGCGCTGGCCCGCATGGAGGTCAACAGTTTCTTCACCGAGCTGCTTCCCCGGCTGAAATCCATTGAGCTGACCGGTGATCCGGAGCTAGTGGCCACCACCTTCGTCGGCGGCCTCAAGCACCTGCCGGTGCGGTATTCGCTGGCCTGAGCCGGGGTCAGGCCGCCACCTCTGCGTGATCGCTACACTCCCCGTGGAGGTCTGGCAATGACGCGCAGGACGATTGTCATCACGGGCGCCAGCGACGGCATCGGCGCGGCCGCGGCTCGTCGCCTCAGCCGCGCCGGCGACCGGATCGTCGTGGTCGGCCGCTCCCAAACCAAGACCGCCGCGGTGGCCGCCGAATTGGGCGCCGATCACTTCGTCGTCGATTACGCCGACCTGTCCCAGGTGCGGGCGCTGGCGGACAAGATGCGTGCGCAATACCCGCGCATCGACGTGTTGCTCAACAACGCGGGCGGGGTGGCCAGCAGGATCGAGCTGACGGCCGACGGCTACGAACGCACCTATCAGGTCAACTACCTGGCGCCGTTCCTGTTGACCACCCAGTTGCTGGATGTGCTGCTGGAGTCCCGGGCCACGGTCGTCAACACGACCAGCTCCTCGCACAAGCTGATCCTCCGTGCCACCGTCGACGACCTGGAGAACACCGCCAACCGCAGGCCCGCCGTCGCTTACGCGTACTCGAAGCTGGCAATCGTGTTGTTCACCAAGGAATTACACCGGCGCTACCACGCGCGCGGCCTTTCCGTTGCGGCCGTGCATCCCGGCAACGTCAACTCCAACATCGGCATCGCCTCGGGTTCGCGATTTCTGGTGTTCATGCAGCGGTACACCCCGGCGGCGCTGTTCATCTCGAGCCCGGACCAGGGCGCCGACCCCTTGGTGCGGCTGGCGTCGAGCCCGCCCGATTCGGAGTGGACGTCCGGCGCGTACTACGCCAAGCGCAAGATCGGCAAAACCACTCGCCTGGCGGACGATCCGCGATTGGCCGCCGAACTGTGGGAGCGCACCGCGGCCAGGCTCGGCTGACGAACTCCCGGGGTCGGCGGAGGACCGCCCGGGTGATCTTCGATACTCGCTGGTATCTGTCCGATACTGGCCGGTATGCTGCTGGGCATGTCGCCCGTCAAACCGCTTCGCAGCCGCCCCACCCGCGGCGAGGTTCGCGACCGGATCCTGGATGCGGCGGCGAAGGTGTTCGCGGCCGAGGGCTTCGCCGGGGCCACCATCGACGCGATCGGTCAGGCCGCGGGGTTCACCAAGGGAGCGGTCTATTCCAACTTCGAGTCCAAGGACGAGCTGTTCCTGGCCCTGCTCGACCGCGAGTTCGAGCTGCGCGGGCAGCAGATCGCGATAGCGCTGGACCGCAGCGCCGGCGACACCACCGCGGCCGCGCGCGAGGTGAGCCGGTCGGTGCTCGACTCGGTCCGCGACCATTCCGACTACTACGTGCTGCTCGTCGAGTACTGGCTGCGCGCCCAGCGCGATCCGCAGCTTCGGGAACGCCTGATCGAGCGCCGCCGCGCCGCGGCCGACCAGGCCCTGCACATCGTCGAGTCGACCGACACGGTGCCGGGCGACCGGCGGCTGACCGACATCGCCCAGCTCGTCGTCACCCTCAACCTGGGCGTGGCGATGGAAGAGGTGCTGCGCCCGGGAACCATCAACCCCGACCTGCTCGCCCAGCTAATCACCGCGCTGCTGGAATCGATACCGGTCTGACGGTGATGAGGGAAAGCCACACCATGGATGCCAACAACGAACCGGACGACGTCGCACCGGTGATCACCGCCGCCGGATTGGGGGTCGACGGCGAGCACGGGCCCCTGTTCTCGGGGGTCGACCTGGCCCTGACGCCGGGCTTTCACGCGATTCAGATGCCCGGCGGACCGGGGCAGACCACACTGCTGTTGACGCTCGCGGGACGGTTCAAGCCCAGCCACGGCACGCTCACCGTCCTCGGCGAAACAACTCCGCGCGCGATCCGCCGGCACTGCTCCATCGCGGCGTTCGAAGGCATCGACGATCTGGAGGATTCGGTGACCGTGGGGACCGTGCTCGCCGAGCAACGCCGGTGGCTGGCGCCCTGGTACTCGTCGGTGCCGCTGCAATCGCGCCCGGCCGAGCTCACCGAGGTCTTCGGCGACATGGCCCCGCCATCCGACAACACCTACGTCGTCGAACTGTCGGACCTCGAACTGTTCCTGCTGCGGATCACGCTGGCGTTGCTGTCGAACCGTCCGATTCTGGTGGTCGGCGACCTCGAACAGGTTCGTGACAACTCCCGACGAGCGATCGCGGCCGAGCGGCTCGGCGCGATCGCGAGGCAGCGCACCGTCGTCGTCGGGGTGACCAACCCGCTCGGCGCCGACGCGCCCGACCACGAACTCCACGATCACCGCATCCCGACCGGGGAGGACTGAAAGATGCTGGCTGGACTCGCCTTTGGCTCAGAGATCAAACGCTTCCGGCGTAGCCGATTGACGCGCGCGGCCATCGTCGTGCTGATGCTGCTTCCCCTGGTGTACGGGGCGCTGTACCTGTGGGCCTTCTGGGATCCCTTCGGCCACACCAACAAGATGCCGGTGGCGCTGGTCAACTCCGACCGGGGCGCCGTCGTGTCCGGCCAGCAGTTCAACGCCGGTGCGGAGATCGCCAAGAGTCTGACCGCCGACGGCAGCCTGGACTGGCACGTCGTGGACTTACCGGAGGCACGCAACGGAGTCGACCACGGCAAGTACTACTTCATGGTCGAGCTGCCGCCGGACTTCAGCGCGGCGATCGCGTCGCCGGTGACCGGGCAGCCCAAGAAGGCCAACCTGATTGCCGTCTACAACGACGCCAACAACTACATCTCGACGAGCATCGGTCGTACCGCCATCGAGCAGGTACTCAACGCCGTCTCCAGCCGGATCTCGGGACAGGCCGTCAATCAGATGCTGTCGGTGGTGGTTTCGTCCGGATCGGGTATCAAGCAGGCCGCAGACGGGGCGGCCCGACTCGACGACGGCGCCGGTCAGCTGGCAGCCGGCCTGGACAGCGCGCGGACCGGCTCGGCGACGCTCGCCGCCGGCGCCAAGCAACTGTCCGACGGAATCAACCAGGCCACCGACCCGCTGCTCGCGGTGACCAAGGCGGTATCGCAGATCGGCGGCAGCACAGAGCAATTGCAGCAGGGCGCCACCGCGCTCGCGCAGGCCAACGATCAGCTCGGCGCCATCGCCGCGGCGCAGGACGCCGCCGCGAGCTCGCTGACGTCGGTGATCGACCAGCTCTCCGCGCGAGCGGATCCGCTGGCGAACAACCTGCGCGGCATCCAGGATCAACTCCGGGGTCACCAGTTCACGCCCCAGATCCGCCAGCAGCTCACCGATGCGCAGAACGCGGCGATCGCCATGACTTCGGGGTTGCGGACCCCGGGCAGTCCGCTCGCGTCGGCGCTCGATCAGCTCGGCGGCAAGGGCCAGGAGCTGACCAACAAGCTCACCCAGCTGCGCGACGGGGCGCAGCAAGTCGCCACCGGTAACGCCGAATTGGCCGGCGGCATCGCCAAGCTCGACGACGGCGCCGGCCAACTCAAAGCGGGATCGGCCGAGCTGGCGACGAAACTCGCCGAGGGCGCCAGGCAGGTGCCGAACTGGACCACCCAGCAAAAGGAAGCGGTCGCCGACACCATCGGCGGCCCGGTGCAACTCGAGGCTTCCCATGAGAACGCCGCGCCCAACTTCGGCACCGGTATGGCCCCGTTCTTCCTCACCCTCGCCCTGTTCTTCGGCGCCTTGGTGCTGTGGATGGTGTTGCGGCCCTTGCAATATCGTGCGATCGCCGCGGAGGTGATCGCGATCCGCGTGGTGCTCGCCAGCTACCTGCCCGCCGCTGCGATCGCGCTGTTCCAGGCCGTCGTTCTCTACTGTGTGGTCCGGTTCGCCCTCGGCATGCACGCCGTCCACCCGGTGGCGATGCTGGGGTTCATGGTGCTGATTTCCGCCGCGTTCGTGGCCGCGACGCAGGCGATCAACGCTCTTGTCGGTCCGGCGGTGGGCCGGGTGCTGATCATGGCCCTGCTCATGCTGCAGCTCGTCAGCGCGGGCGGGATGTATCCCGTGGAAACCACGTCTCGGCCGTTCCAGGTCCTGCACCGCTTCGACCCGATGACGTACGGTGTCAACGGACTCCGGCAGCTCATCCTCGGCGGCATCGACGCCCGACTGTGGCAGGCGATCATCGTGCTGGCCGCGATAACGGCCGTCGCACTGGCGATCTCGTGTCTGTCGGCGCGCAGAGACCGGCTGTGGAACCTCAGCAGGCTGTTCCCCGCGATCAAGATTTAGGCCGCGCTCAGGCGATCCCGAAATCGATGATGCCCCGCACGATTTTGCCGTTGAGCAGGTCGTCGTAGGCGTCGTTGACCTCGTCCAGACGATAGCGCTTGGTGATCATCTCGTCGAGCTGCAGCTGACCGGTCTGATAGAGCCTGGCCAGCCGGGCGATGTCGGCCCTGGGGTTGCACGAGCCGAAGATGGTGCCCGCCAGTGTCTTGTTCATCAGGATGAAGTCCTGCAGCTCGATGTTGACCGACCGGGTCAACTGCGACGTCATGCCGGTGAGCACACAGGTTCCGCCCTTGCGGGTCAGCTTCAGCGCGTCGCGCACGTCGTCGGCGGTGATCAACGACGGCGAGACCACCACCGCGTCGGCCATCACCCCATAAGTCAAGTCCCGCACCAGGTCCAGGGCCTCGGCGATGGTCGCCACGCTGTGCGTGGCGCCGAACCGCAGCGCCGACTTCTGCTTGAACTCCACCGGGTCGACCGCGACGATCTGCGCGGCACCGCTGATCCGGGCGCCCTGGATGGCTCCGGTGCCGATGCCGCCGGCGCCGATCACCACCACGGCGTCCCCGCCGCACACCCCGGCCCGGTTGGCGGCCGAGCCGTAGCCGGTCGGGATGGCGCAGGACAGCAGCGCGCTCGGCGCCAGCGGCAACTGCTGCTCGATCTTCACCAGCGAATTCGTCGACACCACAGTGTGTTCGGCGAAGGCGCCGATCTTCGCGATGTGGCCGAGGTTGCCGCCGCCGGCCGTGTGGTGGCGGAAGGTGCCGTCGGTGGGCATCCCAGGGATCATGGTGCCGATGCCCACGTCGCAGAGGTACTCCATTCCGCTTGCGCACCAACGGCATTGGCCGCACACGGCGACGAACGACATCACCACGTGATCGCCCGGCGCGAAATCGGTGACGCCCTCACCCACCTCGCGCACGATGCCCGAACCCTCGTGGCCGCCGATGGTGGGGAACATGGTGGGCAGCCCCAGCGATCGCATCACCTCGTTGGGCGCCGACATGTCGCCCTTGAGGATGTGGTCGTCGGAGTGGCACAAACCGGCGGCGGCCATCTGCACCAGGACCTCCCCGGCGCGCGGCGGGTCCAGCTCGAACTCCTCGACCGACCAAGGGCCGCCGACGTCATGCAGGATCGCTGCCCGGCTTTTCATGCGGCGGGCGCGAACGTGACGGGAAGCTTGTTGGGGGAGCGGAAGGTGAGCCCGACGATCTTGGACTCCTCGCCGGTTCCGTCGTCGGGCACGAACGCCAAATCCCGCACCCGGTCGAACAGGCTGTTCAACATCACCCGGGTTTCCAGTCGCGCCAAATGCATGCCCAGGCACATGTGGATGCCCCCGGCGAAGGCGATGTGGGCCTGGCGGGGCCGGCGGATGTCGAAGGCGTTGGGATCGGTCCAGCGGGTCTCGTCGCGATTGGCCGAGCCCATGCACATGTCGATCTGGGCGTTGGCCGGGATGGTCTTGCCGCCGATTTCGACCTCCTCGGTGGTGGTCCGGGTGACCATGGTCAGCGGTGTCTCGAACCGCAGGGCCTCCTCGATCGCCATCGGTATCAACGACCGGTCCCGATAGACCATCGCCAACTGCTCGGGGTGGGTCAGCAACAGGTACAGCAGGTTGCCCGAGGAGCGGTAGGTGGTCTCCAGCCCGGCGGGCAGCAGCAACCGCAGGAACGCGATGATGGCCTCATCGGTGAGCTTTTCGCCGTCGATCTCCGCGGCCACCAGGTCGCCGATGATGTCGTCGGTGGGTTTGCGCCGGCGCTGCTCGACCTGTTTGAGGAAGTAGTCGTAGAGCTCGGTCGCGGCGTTCAGGCCGGCCTCGATGTCGGTGGGGATGGAGATCAGGTCCAGCGACAGCCGGCGGAACAGGTCGAGATCCTCGGCGGGCAGACCGAGCAGCGTCGAGATGATCCGCGTGGGGAACTCGAATGTCACCGCCTTCACCAAATCGGCGTGGCCGTCGTTCTTGATCTCGTCGACCAGTTGCTCGCAGACCGGCCCGATGACCGACGGCTCCCAGCGCTCCAGCGCGGTGGCGCGAAAGGCCTTGGCCACCAAGTTGCGGTGGTCGTGGTGTTCCCGGCCGCCCATCGCGAGGATGGTGTGGCCCATCACCAGGCCGATGGTCTCGTCGTACTTGTGCGAGCTGAAGATCCGGTCGTCGCGGAAGGCCTGCGACACGCTCTCGTAGTCGAACAGCACCCACTCGTCCTCGGGGCGCAGTTCCTCGGGCAGCTGGCTGGCGTCGGCCAGCGAGCCGTGCCAGACCGGGTCGGTGCGCCGCATGTGTTCGAAGAACGGGTACGGGCTGGTCTCGCCGGTGAAGTCGAGCGTCGGTACGACGGGTTGACCGGTCGGGCCAGTGCTCAGCGGCATAGCGCTCCTTACGCGAAAACGGACCGGTGGCGCGGGCCGCGCGCGGGTCCACGGCGGGTCGGTACCGAGCGGAATATCGCTATCATAGTATAAATAGCAACGAAGCCCAATGGCCGCAGCCTGTTCGCCGCCCGCGGCCTCCGGTCGGCGAACCGCGATCCCCGGCCCACCGGGAGTCGCCCCTCCTTTCCGCCCGCCCAAAAGCGCAGGTCTACTTTGAAGGTGGTGTCCGGCACCACCGTCCGCCGGGACCGTCGACGAGCCCGCTGATCAGCCGACGAAAACGAGTAGGTATGACACAGACGAACCTGGCCCGGCCGCAAGGCCTTACCCGCATCGACCCGGTGCTGCGGGATACCGCCGCCCAGTTGGGGGTGGTGGAGTTCCGCGCCGAAACCCTGGCCGCCGAGCGGGAACACGCCAACCGGTTGGCCGCCCAGCGCGCCGCATCCGCCGACACCCGCGGCGTGGCGATCGATTCGGTGTCGATCGCCGGGCCGGACGGTCAGCCGCTGGAGCTTCGCTTGTATCGCGGCCACACCGAATCCGCGGCGCCGCTGCTGGTGTACGCCCACGGCGGCGCGTTCGTCACCGGCAACCTCGCCACCGACCACGCGCACTGCGTGGAGCTGGCCCGTGACGGCGGGTGTCTGGTGGTGTCGGTCGACTACCGGCTGGCGCCCGAAAATCCCTGTCCCGCGGCGCTGGACGACGTCGAAGCCGCCTTCCGGTACGTCGTCGACAACAGCGCGGCGCTAAACGCCGACGCCAACCGCATCGCCGTGATGGGCCGGGACGCCGGCGCGGCCCTGGTGGCGGGCCTGACCCAGCGCATGTTCGACCAGGAGGGGCCGACGATCCTGATGCAGATCCTGCACCAGCCGATGCTGGATTCCGACGCCACGCCGTCGCGTCGCGAATTCCAGCGCACGCCGGGTCTGAACGGTCCGGCCGTGAGCCGGGCCTGGAACCACTACCTCGGTCACGCCAGCGCCAGCGGTCAGCACGTCCCCGCCCACCGGGCCAACCTCGAGGGCCTGCCGCCCACGTTCATCAGCTGCTCGGAGATCGATCCGTGCCGCGACGAGGCCATCGACTATGCCAATCGGCTGCTGCACGCCTACGTGCACACCGAATTGCATGTGATCGCAGCAACCTTCAACGGTTTCGACTCGATGGTCCCGGATTGGATTGTTGCCCAAGAGAACCGGGCGCTGCACGCGCAGGCGTTACGCCGCGTGTTTGCCATGTAGGACGGGCCGGGTGTCTGCCGGCGGCCGCCGCAGCCGGAGCGGCGGCGCGGGCCGCCGCTTACCGACTGAACTCCGGTATCTCTTACCGTAGTGCGCGTTGCTAACATCGGAATCGGCAGCCAACCGAGGACCGATCGGGCGGATGATCAAACACTCAAACCGATTCCGTTGCACCCGCAGCGATCGAATGTCACGAAGGATCCCCTCGGCACCATGAGCACCGTCGACTCCCCGGAAAAGATCCTCTTCACCTCGACCACCCAAGCTTTCCTGGAAAAGGAGGCGCCGCTGCGGCGGGTGCGGGAGCTGCATGCCGCCGGCACCGCGTTCGACCCCGGCTGGTGGCGGCGCGCCGCCGAGCTCGGCTGGACGGGCCTGCTGGTTCCCGAGGAGTTGGGCGGCGGCAGCGTCTCGGAGAGCGGCCTGGCCGATCTGGCGACGGTCGCCGAACAACTCGGCAAGACCGTCGCGCCCGGCCCGCTGTACCCGGTCAGCATCGTGCTGTCGGCGCTGGCCGAATGTTCCGGCGCCGAAACGCATCGTGACGTCATCGAGGCGCTGATCTCCGGTGAAACCGTCGCGTCCTGGGCGGTGTATGAGCCGGGTCAGGGCTGGGCGCCGCTGAATCCGTCGGTGACGGCCACCGAAACCGATTCCGGCTACCGCATCGACGGCGTCAAGGACCGCGTGGAGGCGGGCGCCCAGAGCGCGCTGCTGCTGGTGGTCGCGCGCTGCGGCGCCGACGGGCAGATCCGCCAGTTCCTGGTCCCGACGGACGCGCCGGGGGTGCGGATCGAGCCCCAGCAGTCGGTGGACCTGGTCAAGCAGTACGCCCGGGTGCACTTCGACGGTGTCGTCGTGCCGCGGTCCGCCGCGGTCGGCACCGCCGCCGAGACCGCCACCCTGATCGAGCGACAAAGCCAGCTCGCCCAGGTGCTGCAATGCGCCGAGGTGGTCGGGGTGGTGCAGACGGTGTTCGACTTCACCACCCAATGGGCGCTGGACCGGCACACCTTCGGTCGTCCGCTGGCGTCGTATCAGGCCCTCAAACACAAGTTCGCCGACATGAAGCTGTGGCTGGAGGCATGCCGGGCCACCACCTGGGCGGCGGTCGCCGAGGTGGCCGCCCGCTCGCCGCAGGCGGGGCTGTCGGCCAGCATCGCCAAGTCCTATGTGGGCGAGATGGCCGGGCAGATCGTGCAGGCCTGCGTGCAGATGCACGGCGGTATCGGCGTCACCTGGGAACACGACCTGCACCTGTACCTGCGCCGGGTTACGTTGTACCGCGGCATGTTCGGCACGCCGGAGGAACACAACCTGCGCGTCTACCAGTTCGAGAAGGCGGGGGGTGCGGCGAAATGACGACCGAATCCGTCGCGCAATTCGCGGCCCGGGCCCGAGCCTGGTTGGCCGACAACATGCCCGCCATCGACCGCGAGTCCCCACCACCGGCCCCGCGCGACGACGAGCGGGCCTGGCGCAGGGCCCGCGAACTGCAGAAGAGGCTGTACGACGGCGGTTTCGCGGGCATCTGCTTTCCCCGCGAGTACGGCGGCCTGGGGCTGGACTACGAATACCAGAAGGCATTCGACGCCGAAAGCCTCGACTATGAAATGCCGTTGATCCTCAACACCCCGACCTTCACCATCTGCTGCGCGACGCTGCTCGACACCGGCAGCGAGCAGCAGAAGAAACAGCACATCGCCGCGGCACTGCGCGGCGAGGAAATCCTGGTGCAGCTGTTGAGCGAACCCAGCGGCGGGTCGGATCTGGCCGGTGTGCTCACCCGGGCCGAGCGGCGCGGCGACCGGTGGATCATCAACGGCGCCAAGACCTGGAGCACGAGCGCGTTCGCCGCCGACTACGGCCTGTGCCTGGCCCGCACCAACTGGGACGTGCCCAAGCACGAAGGCCTGACCATGTTCCTGGTGCCCATCAACCATCCCGGAATCACGTTGCGGCGCATCACCATGCTCAGCGGCTCCACCGAGTTCTGCGAGGAGTTCCTGGACGGTGTCGACGTGGGGGATGACGCCGTCGTCGGGGAGGTCAACGGCGGCTGGGCGGTGGCCTCACGCCAGCTCTACCACGAACGCCGGGCCGTGGGGCAGGGTTCCGAATTCGCCAGCGGCGGCGGCAGCGAGGGCGGCCACACGATCCCGGTCGACTACGTGAGCCTGGCCGAGAAGACCGGACAGGCCGACGACCCGCGCGTGCAGGAGATGGCCGGTCGCGTCCTGGTGCACCGCGCGGTGGCCGAGCAGCTGATCGGCCACGTGTACCGCAGCGTCCGGGACGGCGCACTGCCGCCGGCCGCCGGAACGCTGATCCGGCTGTTCCACTCCGAAACCGTCACTACCGACGTCGACACCGCGCTGGCGATCGCGGGCAGCGCCGGTGTGGTCGGGGAGCCGGGCGCCGGACTGGAAACCGGGCTGCGCTACCTTTCTCGGCAGACCGTCGCCATCGGCGGTGGCACAACGGAAATGGCGCGCAACGTCATCGGCGAGCGGGTGCTGGGCTTCCCCCGCGAATACGCCGCCGACCGCGGGGTGCCGTTCAACCAGGTGCGGCACGGGCAGCGCTCGGATCGGTCCTAACCTTCGGCGACGACGTTCTCGGCGAGGCCGCTGACCACCGGGATCTGCACCAGCGACAGGACATGGTGGGCCGGGCTTCCCGGCGGGGCCACCAGCACGTAGTCGCTGCCTTGGCGCAGCGCCCGCTCCCGTGCGGCGGCCAGCGCGCTGACGCCCGCCGACGCGAGGTGGGTGACCGCGCTCAGATCGACCGTCAAAGGCGCTACGCCGGAACGGCTTTCGACGGCGATCTGCCGGTCCAGGGTGGACGCGGTGTTGGAGTCGACGTCGCCGCTGACGACGATGCGGCCCGGCTCGGTGACCGTGGAGACGAATTCGGCGCTGCGCACCCCGTGGTCGCCGGCCCGGCTGACCAGTGAGTCGGCGACGAAGTTGGCCGGGCGCGAAAGCCGGTGCGTCACGCTGGCGGTCGTCCCCTCGGGGCCGTGACTGACGTGCGCCTCTGACACCAGGGCCTCGGCCATGGCCAGGCCTCGGCCACGGCCGGTCTCGCCTTCCCGGTGATCCTTCCACCGTCCCCGGTCGATCACCGAGGCGTGCAGGTTGCCGTCGCCGGCCAGCATCGCTTCGACGACCACGCCGTCGGGAACCTCGGTGGCGTAGCCGTGCTCGACCGCGTTCTCGACGAACTCCGAGATGGCGTGCACGATGTCGGAGATGTCGTCGGCGTCGGCGCCGACGTCGGACAACCACTGCCGCAACCGGGTGCGCACCGTGCGCGCGGCGTGAATCGTCGCGTCCAGCGTCAAGTTCAGTGGGGGTGGCGGTGTGCGGCGTTGCGCCGCAAGCAGAGTCACGTCGTCGCTGTAGCCGGTCGAGCGCAGCAGCAGCTCCAGCGTCTCCGCGCAGAGCCGGTCGACCGTTCGCACCGACGATTCGATGACGAAGCCGCCCTGACCGGAGACGATGTTGGCGGCCAGGTCCGCGAATTCGGCGGTGCTGGCGCCCAAGGGCCGGCCCGGCCGTTCGATCAAGCCGTCGGTGTAGAGCAGGATCGAGTCGCCCACGTCGAGGAATTCGGTGCGGACCGGAAAGCCGGTGCCGCTGCCCAGCGGGCCCGCGCCGGACGGCTCGACGTAGCGCGCGGTCGCGTCCGCCGTCACCAGCAGCGGCGGCGGGTGTCCGGCTGTGCAGTAACTGAATTCGCCGCTGCCGAAGTCCAGCGAGCCGACGCACATGGTGGCCGAGCTGGACCCCGGGACGTGCTTGTGGAAGCGGTCGACCGCCTCGAGCGCTTCGGCGATCGGGTATCCCGCCAGGATCTGCATCCGCAGCGCGGTGCGCAGCTGGGACATCACCGCGGCCGCTTCCACCCCATGGCCGACGACGTCACCGACGATGAGCACCAACCGATCCCCGAGCGGGATCGCATCGAACCAGTCGCCGCCGGCCGCGGTGTCCTGCGCGGCCACCAGATACTCCGCGGTCACATCCGCGCCGGGGGTCACCGGCACCGACGGCGCCAGCAGCGCCTGCTGCATGACGGTGGCGGAGTCGCGCACGTTGCGGTACCGCTCGGACAGCTCCTCGAGGCGCGCTTCGGCGGCCATCCGGTTGCGCACCCGGTCGGTGACGTCGACGAAGGCGAGCTGCACGCCCTCGATCGAGCCGTCGTCGCCGCGGCGCGGCGTGACGATGAAATCGAAGAAGTGCTCCTGGGCCTTCCCCACGCCTTCGAAGTCGGCCTGTACCCGCCATTCCGTTCCCGACTGCGGCTCACCGGTCTGGTAAACCCGGTCGAACATCTGGAAGATCTGCTGGCTCTCCAGCTCGGGATACACCTCGCGGGCGAGCAGCCCGATCGGGTCGACCGGCGGACTGAGCGCGCGGTAGGCGGCGTTGACCGCGACGAATCGATGGTCTGGCCCTTCCAGGCCGACCAACAGCGCGGGGACGTTGTCGAAGACGCGGCGCACGTCATCGGCCGCGCCGACGATTCTGTCCCAGTCCTTTTCGGCCACCATTTGGCCCTCCTAGCGGTCTCCGTCCGGTGCGACCGTGGCGAAAACCGGGTCAATCGATTGACCAATTTGCACACGTAGTTGTTCAGATTAGCAATGGTTGCCGGCCCGGCATTGCAACGGCTTTGATACCGGCCCGTTAATCGTCGCCCGATTCGTCGACGCAGCGCAATTGACGCCGCCGAAAAACGCTGCTGTGGACTCCCTGAAAGCGCGTTTGCGGATGTGACGGTCGGGTATGTCGCTGGCGTGGCCGATCCGCTGGCGCAAAGCACGAAGGGCGCGAAGGGATTGCGGCGGCGCCTGCTGTCTTCGCGGGTACTCACCCTCAACGGCTGGGTGGCGTTCAACCTGCCGCGCACGGTGACCGCGCTGGGTGGCGCGCTGCTGACCGGACTGGTGCTGGTGCACATCTACGTGCTGACCACCGAACCGGGTCTGCCGCGATATTTCGCCGCCTACGTGCTGGGGCTGAGCGCGGCCTGCGCGCTGGCGGCCGGCGCCATGGTGTTCGCTCTCAAACCGATTGTGCCCCAGGCTGGTTGGTATTTCGGCAGCCTGGTCTGCTCGGCGTTCCTTTGCGCGTATCTGGTAACCCGGTGGGTCCAGCTGCCCGGGCTGATCGGGGTGACCACCCGATGGGACTTCGCGCCGGGAACGTTGGGCATCGCGTTCGCGGGCGCCTTCCTCGCGGTGCATACCACGGTGTTGTCGGGCATCAACGTGGCCTATCCGCAGCGTCAGCAGTGGTACGACTGACGAAGCGCAGGCGATGACGGTATTGGACTATCCGGTATGGCTGCGCGTCGATCATTGGCTCAACGTGCTGTTTGTGACGCTGATAATTCGCAGCGGCATCGAGATACTTTCCACCCACCCGAAGTTGTACTGGCACGACGACAGCAAGCCGGGCACCGAGTGGGCGCGCTTTACCCGAAAGGTGATGCCCCGCGACCGGATCTACGACACCCTCGATGAGGAGGAGGATTATCACCCGTTGATTTCCCTGCCCGGCCACGCGCAGCTGGGCATGGGCCGGCACTGGCATTTCTTCGCGGTGATCGGCTGGGTGCTGGTGGGGCTTTCCTATTACGTCCTGCTGTTCGCCACCGGCCAATGGCACCGCTACTGGCCCTATTCCTGGTCGATCTTCCCCGAGGCGTTCAACGACATCGTCACCTATCTGACGTTCAATCTGCCGCCGGTGCTGCCCGGTGAGCCCCTGGACGCCATGCAGAAGCTGACGTACGCGGGGGTGGTGTTCGTGCTGGCGCCGTTCCAGATCCTCACCGGCGCCGCGCAGTCCCCGGCGATCGAGGCGCGCTTCCCGTGGTACGTGCGGATGTGGGGCGGTCGGCAATGGGCCCGCAGCCTGCATTTCCTGGGGCTGGTCGCCTTTGTCGTATTCATCGTGATCCACCTGTCGATGATCTTCTTCTGGGGCTGGGGAAGGCTCACCGCCGCAATGATTTTCGGCTCGGTGCGCAACACCTACTGGGCGACGGCGATCTCGCTGCTGATCATCGCCGCGATCGTCGGGATCCATGTGGCGGCCACGCTGTGGAGTCTGCGGCATCCACGCTCCGTGCAGCGGGTGCTGGGTCGGGTGGTCACCGCGGCCCGGCTGATGCTGCTGCGCCCGCTTAATTCGCGGCAGAACTACCCGGCGAGCAAGATCACCCCGCGGCATCGCATCAACGGAAAGCCGCCCACCAGCACGGAATACAAGGTGATGGCGGTGCACAACTTCGTCGACTGGCGGCTGCGGGTGGGCGGACTGGTGGAAAACCCGGTGATCCTCGACCTTGCCGCGCTGCGTTCGCTGGCCGAGCCGGAAACCCAACGGGTGATGCACAATTGCGTGCAGGGCTGGACCAGCATCGGGGAGTGGACCGGAGTTCACCTGCGCCAGCTGGTCGATCTGGTGCGGCCGCTGCCGCAGGCGCGTTACATCTGCTTTCTGACCATGCAGGACAACAGCACCGACGAGCCGGCCTCGCACGGCGGCGGCCAGTTCTACGAAGTGCTCGACCTGGGATTCGCCGACAAGCCGCAGACCCTGCTGGCCTATGAAATGAACGGCGCCCCACTGCCGATCCAGCACGGCGCACCGTTGCGGCTGCGGGTGGAAACGCAGGTGGGTTTCAAGATGGCCAAGTGGATCAACCAGATCGAGTTCGTCGACGACTTCGCCGGGATCGGCATGGGCACCGGCGGTTGGCGTGAGGACCGCGTGTACTACGACAAGGACGTGGAGATCTGAGATGTCCGACGCGGCGGCCAACGGCATCGGGGTGCGGCCCGAGCTGATCAGCTTGGACGCGGCGGCCGCCCATCGGGTGCGCGAGCAGGTCGCGGCCAAGGGTGGGCACTGCGAGGCGTGCGGCGCAACGGATTTCGTGGTCGGCGACGCCCTCTACCTGGGTTTCCTCTTTCTGAACGAGGAGGCCGACGCCTACCTGGTGGCGTTGACCTGTGCCAATCCGCAATGCCCCGCGCCGCGGACCGCGATCAGGCTGTCCGAGAACGAGTTTTTGACCAGCGGCCGCGGCGCCGCCGGCCGTTAGCCGAGGCGTCCGCCGCTCCCGGGAGTCGGGGCCGGGCCAAGCCGAATCTGTCGATCAGGGGCGACAATTCGCGCAGCCGATCGCACAACGCTTGGAATCGGCGCTCGTCTTGTTCGACGAGTTGTCCCAGCGCGCTGTAGTGCGCCATGCGCGGCAGCCGCCCGGCGAGCGCGGCGCCCCACCTGATGCTCAGGTCGTAAACCCGTTCGTCATCGACGTCCTCGCGCCCCCCGAGTCGTTCGAGCGCCTCGATCTGCTCACCGACGAACGCAAGGTCGTCAGTGATGTCGATCCGTTCCCGGCCGGGGGATGCCACGCTGCGGCGGATACCCTGCCGCGGCCTCGGTTACACGCCGCGCCGCGGCAGGGGCGCGAGATCAGGCCGAGACGGGCTTCTTGGCGGCCGGCGCGGACACCTTCATCAGCTTCATCAGGTTGCCGCCCATGATCTTCGCCTTGTCCTCGTCGCTGAAATCGGCCAGCTCGTCGACGAAGCTGATCGGGTCCTTCAAACCCTCGGGGTGCGGCCAGTCCGATCCGAACACCACCCGGTCGGTGCCCACCATGTTGACGATCTCGGCGAACCGGTCCTCCCAGAACGGGCTGACGTAGACGCACCGCTTGAACGTCTCGATCGGATCCTCGGCGAACGCCTGCGGCATCTTCTTGTACACGCCCTTGAGGCCCTTGAACAGGTGCGGCACCCAGTCGGCGCCGTTCTCGATGGACAGGATGCGCAGGTCGGGGTTGCGGGACAGCGCGCCGTGGCAGATCAACGCGCCGAACGCGTCCTCGACGGGCCGGTGCCCCATGGCCAGGCTGCGGAAGGCGGTGGGCTTGAACGGCAGGAACTCGTCGCCGGGTTCCCAGATGTTGAGCAGCTCGGAGTAGCCGCTGTCCGAGGCGTGCATCGAGACGGGGATCTCGGCCCGCACACAGGCCTGCCAGAACGGGTCGAACTCCTCGAAGCCGAACGAGCGGCTGCCGCGATAGCCGGGCACCGGCGCGGGCCGGACCAGCACGGTGCGGGCGCCGCGCTCGAGGCACCACTCGAGCTCCTCGAGCGCGCGGTCGACGATCGGCAACGTGATCACCGGGGTGGCGAAGATGCGGTCCTTGTAGTTGAACGACCACTGCTCGTACATCCACTGGTTGAGCGCGTGGATGACGTCGTGCGTCATCTCCGGGTCGTCTTTCATGCGCTCCTCGACCAGGCTAGCCAGGGTGGGGAACATCAGCGCGTAGTCGATGCCGAGTTCGTCCATCACCTCCAGCCGGGCGCCGGGTTCGCGGAAGGCCGGAATGGCCTTCATCGGCTCGCCGAGGATTTCGCGGTAGCTCTTGCCACCCGAGCCGTTTCGGAAGTACTCCTCCTGGGCGCCGGGACGGGCCACCACTTCGAACGTCGGGTTGGGGATGTATTCGCTGATGTGGCCGCGCACCACGATCTTGGTCCGGCCGCGGATCTGGACGTAGTCGATGACGTGCTTGCGGTGGTCCGGCAGGAACTTGGTCAGCGCTTCCTGCGGCTCGTACATGTGGTTGTCGGCATCGAACACCGGGAAGGGAAGCTCGCGAGACGGCATGGCGATCTCCTTGCAGAAGGCTGTAATTCTCACTGTGTGGTAATGACGTTACCACTTGTGCGGAACAAGGTGTACCTGCCCGTTCGGCCTTATTCGTCGCTATTCGGCCGGGGGTAGCCCGGAGCTCGGCGTGTCGCCGTTGATGATGGCGAAGTTCACGGTGGCGGTGGCGAGCAGCTCGTCGTCGCCGTCGCCGAAGATGTCCACCTGCATCACCATCGCCCGCCGTCCCGAGCGCAGCATCCTGGGCACCGCGAAGGCCGAACCCTGCCGCACCGGCCGCAGGTAGCGGACGAACAGGTCCGCGGTGGTCATCGTGGTGCCGGGCCGCAGATAGTCCAGCCCGAACTGCCCGCCCGCCACGTCGACCAGCGTGGCGATCAGGCCGCCCTGCAGCGCCCCGGAGGTGTTGACCACCGCGGGGCTGACCGGCATGGTCATCGCGAACTGACCGTTGCGGGTGCCGGGGCGCATGCCGATCTGCCCGAACAACTCCGCCAGCGACGGCGCGCTCGAGTCCTCGTCGGTGTCCCGGATGCCCAGCGCCCGGCTGCAGAAGTCGTAGAGCTGGCCGGCGTCGACGGGGGTGCCGTTCAATTCCGCACCCAGCCAGTGCAATCGCTGCGCACCCATCATGGTCTGCATGACGATGGCGGCCGCCGCCCCGACGTCCAATCCGGGGTTGAACACTCCCTCGGTGATGCCCTGGCCGACGATGTCGCGGATCAGCCGGTGCAGCGGGGAGAGCACCCGGGCGTATTCGCGCGGACGTGTTTCGGCCAGGTGCTGGTTGTAGAGGGTCAACGCCCGATTGAGGCTGTCCTGGGTGCTCGATTCCGGTTGCTGGCTGACCCGGTCGATCACCAACTTCAGCGCCGCGGTGCTGTCCAGCCCGGCGGTCTCGGCGCGCCAGGTCTGCGCCGACTGGGCGATGGTCCGGTCGAACAGCGCCAGCAGCAGTTCGTCCTTGCTGCTGAAGTGTTGGTAGAAGGCGCGCAACGACGTCTTGGAGCGCGCGACCACCTCTTGCACGGTGAAGTCGGTGCGCCCGGTTTCGCCCAGTATCGCCACGGCCGTCTTGATGAAGCGGTCGCCGCGGGTGATCTCGACGTCCTCGTTGGGCTCGGCCATGAGCGGTTGGTCCCTTCCGTCGCGCGCTGCCGGCGCTCTGAGAATGAGGTTACCGCGCTGGGCGGCGGAACCGCGGAGCCCGTCGACGCCGGTCAGCCGCCCCGGGCCGCGATCATCGCCGAGCGGTTGACCTTGGTCGCCGCCGTGCGCGGGATGGCGTCGACGAATTCGACGGTCTTGGGCGCCTTGTAGGGGGCCAGCCGGCCCTTGGCGTAGTCGATCACCTGCTGCTCGGTCAGCGACGCGCCGTCGGCGCGCTGGACCACCGCATGCACCCGGCGTCCCCACTGCGGGTCGGCCAGCCCGATCACGACGACGTCGGCGATTGCGGGATGGCCGGCCAGGGCGGACTCGACTTCGGCCGGAAACACGTTGGCGCCGCCGCTGATGATCATGTCGACCCGGCGGTCGACGATGTAGAGGTAGCCGTCCTCGTCGAGGTGGCCGATGTCCCCGGCGGAGCGGAAGCCGTCCTCGGTCGACGGCAGCGGGGGCGCCCCACCCAGGTAGCGGTACCCCGCGCTCATCGGCGCCCGCAGGTACACGTCGCCGTCCTCGCCGGGGCCCAGCGGTCGCTGCTGGGAGTCGAGGATGCGGATCTCGGTGTCCCGGAAACCACGCCCGACGCTGCCCGGGTGTTCGAGCCACTCGTCGCCGCGCAGCGCGGTCAGCCCCAGGTTTTCGGTCATGCCGTAGGCCATCACGATCTGCTCGGGGGACAGCAGCTCGAACCAGGTGTGCAGCAGCGATGGCGGCATCACCGCGGCCCCCTGCAGAATGAACACGATGCTGGACAGGTCGCGCTGCCGGACATCGGGCCGGGCTGCGATGCGGGCCAGCATGGTGGGTGTGGCGGTGAAGTTGGTGATCCGGAAGCGCTCGATCACGTCGAGAACCAATGCGGCATCGAACTTTTCGAGGATCACCAGATGGTCGCCGCCCAGCAGCATGAGCAGCGGGGCGAAGCCGTTGGTGTGATACATCGGTGCGGGCACCATGATGGTCTGCGGCTGGGCCACCGGCGTCCAGTTCGACAGGAACGGCTCACCGTGCTGCGGGATCCACAGCGAGGGCGCCAGGTTGAGGATCACCTTGGGCACCCCGGTGGAACCGCTGCTGCAGATGCCGTTGGCGGTGGGGGAGACGGCGACCGGCAGGGCGGCCTCGGACTCGCCGGCCGCGCGCGCCTCGAGCCCCCAGCGGTTCGTTTCGTCGACGACGACGGCGGGGTTGATCACCTCGCGCACCCGGTCGCGTTCCCACTCGGGAAGATCCCAATGCATGGGCACGGGCACCGCGCCGATCTTCCAGCACCCCAGCGTGGCCAGCACCAGATGCTGCGAGTTGGGAATGGCAAGTGCGACAAGCGAACCCGTTTGGGCGCCGGTGGCGGCCAGGGCCCGGCCCCACTGGTTGGCGCGGGCGTCGAGCTCGGCGAACGTCAGCGAGGTGGCGGTGCCGTCGAGCGCGACGACGGTCACCGCCGTGTCGTCGCCGCGTTGCCCGGCGAGCTGTTGCAGCTTGGCGCCGAACGGGATTCCGTCGGCTAACGGGTTGGCCGCCAGTTCGGCCGGAGCCGACTCGGTCATGCCGACACCGGCTCGCTGAACAGCGTCTCGAAGGCGCCGTCGGCCACGCTTGGGATCAGCCGCAGCGCGAGTTCCTCGGTGCTCAGCGGCAGCCGGATCAGCGGCTGGGTGTGCCGGTCGAGCACGCTGACGTCGGACTCGTCGCAGAATCCCAACGCTCCGAGCAACTGGTGGGAGGTGCGCATGACCTGCCGCGCGGTGTCGGCGGCCTTGAGCCGAAGCACCAGCGCGTCGGCCGAATGGACTTGCGCCGGCAGCGATTCCGGTCGACAGATGGTGTACTTCGCGAGTTCGTGCAGGCCGCGGACCATGACGGCGGCATCGGCGACGGCGAACCTGACGGCCTGAAAGTCCGCCAGCGGCTTGCCGAACTGGATGCGGGCCTGCACGTGGTCGGTGACAATGCGCAGCGACTGTTGCACCGCGCCCAGGATGCGCCACGCCCCCAGCACCAGGTGCAGATTGACGTCGGCGCCGGGCACGGTCCCCTCCGGGGCGCTCACGGTGGCCGGCACCAGGAAGGGGCCGAGTTTGGCGCCCGTCCGCGATCCCGGCCGCGGACGGTAGCGATTGCCGTCGATGTCGGCGGCGA
This sequence comes from Mycobacterium timonense, assembly GCF_025821985.1. Lineage (NCBI taxonomy): Bacteria > Bacillati > Actinomycetota > Actinomycetes > Mycobacteriales > Mycobacteriaceae > Mycobacterium > Mycobacterium timonense. Next base: position 133,649 of record NZ_JACKSY010000042.1, read on the forward strand.
TCCAGTCGCCGGCCAGGTCGCCGTGGTCGATGCGGGGGGCGGCGGGGTTCACCAGGGTCAGTCGCGCGCCGTCGATCGCCAGCAGCTCCTCGACCAGCGGGTAGGGCAGCGCGGCGGCCCCCGCGGCCTGGCACAGCACCGCGGCGGCCAGCAGATCGTCGGGCGCCGTGCGCACGTCGAGATCGAAGGCGCCCACCTCGGCCAGCGCGGTGCGGGCCGCCTCTCGCACGGTGTCGTCGGTCTCGGCGCGCAGCGCCGCCGGCGGCCCGCCCAATCGGGTGAACCGTTTGGCGGCGACCGTGGCGAAGTCGCTGATATCTTGCGGCAGATCGGTTTTCACCGGTGCCCTCCCAGTACGTCTCGGGCCACCAACATCTTCTGCACCTCGATGGTGCCCGATGCGACGGTGGCTGCCTGTGCGTAACGCCAATGATCTTCGATGGCCCCGTGCAGCGGCGCGCCGGACCCGGCATCCAGCGCGGTCGGGCCCAGCACGTCGAACAACAGCTCGGCGACCTGCTGATCGCACGTGGTGGTGGCGATGCGGGCGGCGCTGGCCGCTGCCCCGGCGGCCGGGTCGTCCTGCAGCGACACGGCGCGATAGGCCAGCAGCCGGGCGACCCGCAGGTCGACGAGCGCGCGCACCCAGCGGGCCCGGATCGATTCGGGCAGTTGCTCCCACTCGTCACCGAGCCGGCCGCGCATCCGCTCCAGCAGTGACTCGCAGCGCGCGTAGCGCGCGATCCCCACCCGTTCGTAGGCCAGCGCCTCGCGCATCACCCGCCACCCGTCGCCGACCTCGCCCAGCACGTCGCCGGGATACGCCGGGACGTCGTCGAGGAACATCTCGTTGAGGTGATGCGGCCCCAGCATGGACGGGATCGGCCGGACGGTGAACCCGGGCCGGTCCATCGGTATCAGAAAAAGCGTGAGCCGCTTGTGTTTTGGCGCGTCGGGGTCGGTGCAGGCCGCCAGCACGCACCACGATGCCATCAGCGCGTACGACGTCCACACCTTCTGGCCGGTGATCCGCCAACCGTCACCGTCGGCGACGGCGCGGGTGCGCAACGACACCAGATCGGTGCCGGCCTCCGGCTCGGAGAATCCCTGGCACCAGATCACGTCGCCGGCGGCGATGGCCGCCAGGTGCTTGGTCTTCTGTTCCTCGGTGCCGTACCGCATCAGGGCCGGCCCGACCCAGTTGATGCCCATGTACTGCGGGCCGCGCGGCTCGTGCTGGGCCCACATCTCCTCGCGCAGCACGGTCTGCTGCCAGACCGAACCACCGCCGCCGCCATGCTCTTTCGGCCACGCAAGCGCCAGCAGCCCCTCGGCGGCCAGCAGTTTGCAGAACGTCTCGGTGGTGGCGAGGTCCTGCGGGTTCTCCGTGCAGGCGCCCAGGAAGTCGGCGGGAATGTGGTTGGCGACCAGCTCGCGCAGGTGGCTTCGCAGTTGGGCGGCGTCGTCGCCGAGGTCGTAGTCCATGGTCGTCATCCCTTCGGCAGCCCGAGCAGCCGCTCGGCGATGATGTTGCGCTGCACCTCCGACGTTCCGCCGTAGATGGTCGCGGCCAGCGCGTCCTGACGTTCGAACAGCAGATCGGGGTCGGTGGCCGAATCGGGGCCCGCGGCGGCCGCCGCGAGTTCCCAAACACGTTGCAGGGTAAGCGATCCCAGCAGCTTCATGGTGTCGGCTTCGGGGCTGGGCCGGCCCGCGAGTTCGTTGGCCAGGGCCCGATACCCGGTGGCGCGCAGGGCTTCGGCGTCGGCCAGCAGGGAACCGAGCTCGGTGTGGATGTCGTGGCCCGGCCCCGCGCCGTTGGCGGTTCGCACCGCGTCGAGTCCGCGGTTGATCTCGACCCAGTTCATGATCCAGATCATCTGGCGTTCATGGTGCAGCGACGACAGCGCGACGTCCCAGCCGCCGTGCAGCGGCCCCAACAGGTTTTCCGTCGGCACCTCGACGTCGTCGAGGAACACCTCGCAGAATGTTTCGTCGGAGATCGACGCCATCCGGATGGGTTCGATCCGCACCCCGGGCGAATGCAGATCCAGGATGAGGCAGGAGATGCCGCGGTGCTTGGGCGCCTCGGGATCGGTGCGGGCATACAGCGTGCACCAGCGCGACTCGTGAGCCTGGGTGGTCCAGATCTTGTGGCCGTTGACCCGGAACACGTCGCCGTCCCGCACGGCGCGGGTGCGCAGACCGGCGAAGTCCGAGCCGGCTTCCGGTTCGGACATGCCCAGCGCCCACCACTCGTCACCGCGCAGCAGCGGCACCAGCAGCCGCTCGATCTGGGCGGGCGTGCCGAACTGGCGGATGCCGGGGGCGGCGACGTTGGGGCCGGCGATGTTGGGCAGCTTGGGCGCCGAGCGCAGGGCCGCCTCCAGCCGGACCTCCATCGCGTCGCGCAGGCCCAGCGACCGGCCGCCGTGCTCGCGCGGCCAGGTCGGCTGGATCCACCCGGCCTCGAACGCGGCCCGCTGGTAATCGCGGCGCAGCGTGAGGTCCCAGCGGTACCGCCGGTAGTTCTCGTAATAGTCATTCGGCAGGAACGCCGCCAGCCAGGCCGCGAACTCGGCGACCACCTCGGATCGAGTGCTTACCCCGCTCGTCACGCCGCGCCTCCGCAGAACCGGCGGCCCACCTCGTGGTAGAGCGCGCGGCTGTCGCCCAGCAGGGCGGCGGTCTGCCAGGCGTGCCGGACATAGAGATGCGCGTCGTGCTCCCAGGTCTGCCCGAGCGCGCCGTGCACCTGGACCGCGGTGCGCGCGCAACCGGTGGCCGCCTCACCGGCCGCCGCCTTGGCCAGGGCCGCGGCGGTCCACGCATCGCCGGGCGCCGTGCCGGGATCGGCGAGCCGGGCCGCCGCGGCGTAGGTAAGGCTGCGGGCGCGTTCCACGCTGACGTAGTTGTCGGCCAGCGCATGTTTGACGCCCTGGAACGCGCCGATCGGCTTGCCGAATTGGCGGCGCGTCTTGGCGTGCTCGACGGAGCGGCGCAGCGCCGCGCCGGCCACCCCCACCAGGTCGGCGGCGCACGCCACCCACGGCGCCGGCAGCGCCGACTCGAGGTCGACCGGCGCCACCGCGACCGGCTCGGCGTCGATCTCCACCCAGGCCAACGGCTGGGCGGGATCGGTGCACTCGGCCGCGGGCAGCGCGGTGACCCCGTCGCCGCACCGGGCGACCGCGGCCACCGTGCCGCCGTCGTCGGTTCGGGCCAGCGTGACGAGAAGCTCCGCGCGGGCCAGGTTGGGCACCGCGACCGCGCGACCGCGCAGCCGCCCCTGGCGCAGCGTCATCGGCGCCCCGGGCAGCCGGGACTTTTCGGCGTGGACGGCCACGGTGGCGACGGCGCCGCCGGCGATGTCGGCCAGGACAGCGTCGAGGCCGCTGCCGCGCAACAGCCCGGCGGCCAGACCGACGCTGCACAACAACGGGATCGGCGCGATGGCGGCACCACACTCCTCGAGAACCACGACCAGTTCCATCGGTCCGTAGTCGCCGGTGTTCGCGGCGGCCAGCTCGGTCCAGCCCAGGTCGACGACCGTCTTCCACAGGGCGCGCCAGCGCTCCGGATCGGTGATCGCTTGCCGGGCGGCGTCGGGCGGACATTCCGTCCGTAATATGTCGCGCACGGCGTCGCGCAGCGACAACTGCTCCGAGTTCAGTCCGACATCCATAAGACCTCTAACATAGTAAAAATAATAAACTAGCCGGGCGGGTGCAATCGCACCGAATCTCACGCTTGAGGTGGCGCGCATGGTCGAGTGGTATCTGTTCCTGCCCCAGGTCCGGTTGTCGGCCGCCGACATCGCGGAACGGGCGCGCCGCGCCGAGGCCAGTGGTTTCGACGGCATCGTCTTCATCGATCACCTGGAAGCGCCCGGACTTCGGGACGAAAACATCTGGGAGGCAATGGGCATCGCCACCTGGGTGGCGGCCAAGACCGAGCGGCTGCGGATCGGCCACCTGGTGCTGTGCGACGCGTTCCGGCATCCCGCGGTGCTGGCCAAACAGGCGGTCACGCTGTCCGAGGCGTCGGAGGGCAGATTCGAGTTGGGCCTGGGCGCCGGATCCTGGCCGGCCGAATTCGCCAGATTCGATGTCGGCCAGCAGGATCCGAAGGCCAGGGTGGCCCAGCTCGCGCGGCACCTCGAACTCATCAAGCGGTACTGGGGCGACGACGGGCGCGGCGAGGCGCAGGCCCCGCGACGCTCGCATCCGATACCGCTGGTGCTGGGCGGAAGCGGCCCGCGGATGATGGAACTTGTTCGCACTCATGCGGATTGGTGGAATCTGCCGGCCAACAAGCTCGACAAGTTGCCGGCGCTGGCGCCGGCCGCGGGCAGCGCCCGGCTGTCCATTCAGCAGATGGTGGGCTTCGTCCGTGCCGGCCAGGATCCCGAAAAGGTGCGCGAGGTGAGCACCCGGCGCTTCGGCAACTTGGGGTCCGGTTTGGTCTGCGGGGACGCCGACGAACTCATCGGGCACTTCAGCGGCCTGGCCGCCCAACGCGTCGAGCGGTTCTACGTGTGGTTCGCCGACTTCGCCGCCCCGGATTCGCTGCGCGAGTTCGGCGAATCGGTGATCACGGCCTTTCCGGCCCGGTGAGCGTCAACCCCGTTGGGCGCGGCGGCGGGCCTCGGTGGGCACCACCGGCGGGCGGGCGAACGGGCCGCGCTGGACGGCGGACAACCGGATCTCGGGCAGATCGACCGACGGGTCGACGGTGTCCAGAAAGACGACCGCCTCGGCGACGTCGGACACCGCGATCGCATACATCTCGAACGGCACGTCCTGCAGCATCTCGGTGGCCACCGGGCCCGGCGTGACGAGGTGCACGCTGATCCCGTCGCGGTCGACCTCGAGCGCCAGCGCCCGCGCGAACGCATTCATGCCGGCCTTCGACGCGGAGTAGGCGGTGCGGGCCGGCATCGGTTCGTGCGCCGCCGAGGACGAGATGAACACCAGCCGGGAGCCGGCTTTCATCTTGGGCAGCACCGCCGAGGTCACCACAAAGCACGAATCCAGGTTGGCCGAGATGATGGCCCGCCACTGCTCGAAGGTCTGCTTGCGCGCGTAGGTTCCGCCCAGCGCGCCCGCCGCGTGGACGACGAGGTCGACCGTCTCCAATGTGCTTAGGGCAGCGGGGAATCCGATCGGATCGGAGGCATCGGCCACCATGTAGCGGGCACCGATCTCCTCGGCCGCCGCGCGCAACGGGGCTTCGCGGCGGGCGCACAGCAACACGTCGTAGCCGCGTTCGACCAGCTTGCGAGCGCACCCCTTACCGATCCCGCCGCTGCCACCGGTGACCAATGCGGTTCGCATGAGGATCGCAGGCCGCCCTTCAGGAGCGCCGGAGGTCCCGCGGCCGCGCCAGCGCCTGCGGGGAGAACGCGTGAATCCGTTGATCGGGCTGACCGGAGAGCACGTAGGTCTGGGTGTCGGCCAGATGTCGGCCGGCGATCCGGCGGGCGCGGTCGACGTTGCCCTCGGCGATGGTCTCGGTCAGCTTGACGTGGGTGTTGAGCACCGCGCGGCGCTGCGCGAGCGAGGGGTAGGTGCCGCGGGAGGAGCTCTCGTCGGCCCACTGCCGTTCGTGACTGGTCCACAGCGTCTCCAGGCTGCCGACCACCGCGATGATGGTGTGGTTTCCGCAGCCGCGGACCACGAGATCGTGGAATTGGCGGCCGATTTCGGTGAACAGCCGGCCGTCGTCGAGGTGGGTGGCCATCGACTCGTTGATCTTCGTCAGCTCGGGCACCAGCGTGTCCGCCCGGTCCGGTCGCCGCGCGGCCAACGCGGCGCAGGCGGGCTCCAGTTCCTGCAGCGCCATACCCAGGTCGGCCACCGCCACGGATTCACTCTGCAGCAGCAGGCCCAGCATGTAGGCGGCGCTGGTCTTCGCCGGGGCATGCACGACGGCGCCGCCGCGGTTGCCCCGTCGCACCGAAACCAGGCCCTCGGTCTCCAAAATCCGCAACGCCTCGCGCAGCGACACCAGGCTCACGTTGAATTGCTCGACCAGGACCTCCTGGCGCGGCAACAAATCGCCGTCGGCCAGCTCGCCGCTGATGATCTGACGGCGCAGCTCGTCGGCTACGATTTCGGCGATCCGCGGCGCCGACAACCGGCGCCGGGCGTCGGGGCCAATTCCCAAGGCGGTCATCCGATCCTCGAAACGAACAGCAACTCGCTGGCTTAGCTATTTTAACAGTAATGATATAAATAGCTTCCCTGATCGCGCGACGATCGGAAGGGCGGGTGCACTTGAGCGAGCGGTCCGACAGCCGGCCGACACCGCTACGGGATTTGCGTGTCGTCGAGATCAGCGACCGGATAGCCGGCAGCTACTGCGGCAAGCTGCTGCTCGACGCCGGCGCGCAGGTGCGCAAAATCGAACCGCCGCAAGGGGATTGGCTGCGCCGGTATTCGGCGAGCGGTTCGCCCGTCGCCCCCGGCGCCGACGCGCCGTTTTTCAGCTACCTCAACGCGGGCAAACGCAGCGTGACGTTCGGCTCCGGCGGCGACGACGCGGCGCGGTTTCGCGCCGAACTGGCCGGCGCCGACGTCATCGTCGTCACCGCCGGCCCGTCGCGGGCCGCGGCGCTGGGCATCGACCCGTCCCGACTGCTGCGGCAGTCGCCGCGCGCCATCGTCGTCACCATCTCCGACTTCGGCTGGACCGGCCCCTTCGCGCAGCGGGCCGCCACCGAGTTCACGCTGCAGGCGTGGGCGGGCTCGCCGGGGTTCCGCGGCGACCCGGCCGGGCCGCCGATCGCCATCGGGGGCGATCTGGGCGAGTACATGGGCGGTGTGTTCGCCGCGTTCGGCGTGCTGGCGCTGCGCCGCCGCGTCGAGCGCGGCGGCCCCGGCGAACACCTCGACCTGTCCATGCTGGAGGCGTTGACCGCGATGCAGAGCAGCGAATGGCTGCATTCGCAGCTGCTGCGCGTCCCGCCGATCCGTCGCACCACCGAAGTCCCGTCGATCGAACCCGCCAAGGACGGCTACGTCGGGATCACCATGGTCACCGGTCAGCAGTGGCTCGACTTCGCCGCGATGGTCGAATGCCCGCAATTGGAGGAGATCGAACAGTTGCGGTTCCAGATCGGCCGGTGGCAATACCGCGACCTGATCCGCGAACTGATCCATCCCTGGTTGGCCGAACGCACCGTCGCCGAAATCGTGGAATTGGGGCAGCTTTTCCGGCTGCCGATCGCCGCGCTGGGTAACGGTTCCACCATCCGGGATCTGGAATACGTGCGCGAGCGCGACGTGTTCGTCGAGAATCCCGCGGGTTTCCACCAGCCCCGCCCGCCGTGGCTGATGTCGGCGTGTGCGCCCGCGCCCGTCGGGGACACCCCCGCCGTTGGCGAGGCAGACCGTGAATTACCTTGGCGCCGAGACGATTCCGGTTCCGCTCCGGACCCGACGCTGCCGCCGCTGCCGCTGGCCGGGGTGCGCATCGTCGACCTCACCGCGTTTTGGGCAGGGCCGTCGGCAACACATCTGCTGGCCGCGTTCGGCGCCGACGTGGTCAAGATCGAATCGATCCAGCGCCCCGACGGCATCCGGTACTCCGGTGGCATGCGCACCGATGTGGACGACTGGTGGGAGTACGGCTGGGTGTTCCACGCGATGAACACCAACAAGCGTTCGGTCACACTGGATTTGGGCTCCGAGCAAGGCCGCGGTTTGTTCACCCGGCTGGTCGCCGACGCCGACGTGGTGATCGAAAACTTCTCGCCGCGGGTGATGGACCAGTTCGGGCTGACCGCCGACGTGCTGCTCGACATCAACCCCCGGCTGGTGTTCGCCCGGATGCCCGCGTTCGGCGTCGAGGGCCCCTGGCGGGACCGGGTCGGGTTCGCTCCCACCATGGAACAGATCGCCGGCCTGGCCTGGATCACCGGGCTGCCCGAGGGGCCGCCGGTGACACCGCGCGGAGCGTGCGACCCGCTGGCCGGTGTGCACGCCGCGTTCGCCGTGCTGGCGGCGCTCAATTTCGCCGAACGCACCGGCACCGGACAACTGGTCGAGCTGCCGATGCTCGAAACGGTGCTCAACGCCACCGCGATCCAGGCCATCGAGGCCGAAGTCTTCGGCGTCACGCTGAGCCGCCGGGGCAACCGCGGGCACGGCGCGGCGATCCAGAACATCTATCGCTGCGCCGGAGCCGAACGGGGCAAAGACGATTGGATCGCGGTCAGCGTCGGCGACGACGCGCAGTGGCGGGCGCTGGTGGACGTGATGGATCGGCCCGCGTGGTGTGCGGATCCGGATCTGGCTACCGTGGACGGGCGCCGGCAACGCGCCGACGACATCGACGCCCGGCTGGCGCAGTGGTTCGGCCGGCAGGACCTCGACTCGACGGTGGAGCTGCTGGCCGGCGCGGGCATTCCCGCCGCGCCGGTGGTGTCGCCGTCACTGGTCACCGACAACCCGCAACTGCTCGCGCGCGGGTTCTTCGAAGCGCTGCACCATCCCAGCACCGGGGTGGGCCTGTATCCGTGCCCGCCCTTCGCGCTGCTCACCGGCCAGGACAAGTGGCTGCTGCGGCCCCCGCCGAAGCTGGGCGAGCACAATGAAGAGATCCTGCGCGATCGGTGCGGGCTGACCGACGAAGAACTGACCCACCTCGCGGCCGGCGGGGTGATCGGGACCCGACCCAAGGGCCTCTGAGAGAAGTGGAGGGTAGCTGATGCGCGTGACGGTCGACGAAAACCTTTGTGAGGCCAACGGCTTCTGCGAATCGCTCGCGCCCGACGTGTTCGAGTTGGGGGACGCCGACGTGGTGCAGATCGCCGACGGGCCGGTGCCGCCGCGGCTGGAAATCGACGTGCGCGCCGCGGTGGACCAGTGTCCCAAGGCCGCGTTGCGGCTGATCGACTGACCTATCGCCGCCGCAGCGAGATCGGCATCTCGTCGTAGATCGACATGTTGGTGATCAGGTTCGGATAGGCGGCCTTGGCCGGACCGATCTCGATGTCGTCGCAGCGCAGCAACAGCTCGTCGAACACCGCGCGAAGCTCGGCGCGTGCGAGCATGGCGCCCAGGCAGTGGTGCGGCCCGCCGCCGCCGAACGCCACGTGCGGGTTGGGCTGACGGCCGATGTCGAACGTGAACGGGGCGTCGAAGACCTCCTCGTCGCGGTTGGCCGACCGCAGCATCGAGACCACCCGTTCGCCCTTGGCGATGCGTTGGCCGTCCATCTCGACGTCGACCTTGGCGGTGCGGGTCCAGTACGCCACCGGCGACGCCCAGCGCAACACCTCCTCGATGGCCGTCGGCCGCAGCGCCTCGTCGGCGCGATAGCGCTCGACCTGCCCGGGGTTGGCCAGAAACGCCTGCAGCCCGATGGCCAGGGCGTTCTTGGTGGTGTCGCTGCCGGCGAAAGCCAGGACGAAGAAGAAGAATTCGAGTTCATTGGCGGGCAGCCGGAATTCCTCGCCGTCTTCCCCGGTGATCACCGCGGTCGCGAGCGTGCTCCAGATGTCGCCGGTGGGGTTGCGCCGCTTGTCGGCGGTCAGCTGCATTGCATAGTCGAAGACCGAGGCGAACAGCTCGAGCTCCACCCCGCCGCGCGGGTGCGCCTCGGGTGCCAGCGCCTTGAGGATGCGGTCGAACAGGTCGAAGATTCGCGGTCGGTCCCGCTCGGGGATGCCAAGGATGTCGCCGATCACCGTCATCGGCAACGCGTCGGCGACGTCCTCGATCCAGTCGCCGCCGCCGTGGGCGAGCAGGTTGTCGATCATCCGCGCCGCACGCGCCCGGATGCCGTCCTCCAGCTTGGCGATCGCCCGCGGATTGAACGCGTTCGAGATGAGCTTGCGGCGCTTGTTCAGCTCCGGCGGGTCCATGGTGATGATCGTCGGCGACGACGAGAACATGGCGACCGGCTGGATGAGCGGGCCGTCGGCCGCGGTGAACGACTCGGTGTCGCGGTGCAGGCGGACCGCGTGCCGGTGCTTGGTCGCCACCCAGAAATCCCGGTGCACGGTCGCCGCCACGCCCGGGGTGAGGTCGTGGTGAAAAAGCGGCCGGGTGCGGCGCAGCTCGGTGAAGAGCTCGTCGGGAAAGCCGTTGCACCACAAGGAGAAATCCGAAAGGTCGACCGCTGCCGTCGTCATCGCCAAACCCCGTTCTGCCGGATCGTCGCCGCACGCGGCGGTGGCCGCGTTGACGTTCAATGCTTAAAATAGTAAAAATAGACCTGGTCGTCGAACCGCGGTGAGCGCCGGGCGGCGCCCGGCTAGCCTTTGGTCCGGACGGGATACGGAGTGCAAGTGGCGCGTACAGTTTCGGATTCGGCCCCCGATTCGGCCGAGGATCCTTCGGAGCGGGAGTTCGGGCAGGCCGGCATCGCATTGTCGACCTACCGGTTCCCGACGGGCTGGTTCATCGTGGCGTTCGGATCCGACCTGGCCCCCGGCCAGGTCAAGCGCGCGCACTACTTCGGCGAGGAGTTGGTGCTGTTCCGCACCGCGTCGGGGCGGGTGCACGTGATGGACGCCTACTGTCAGCATTTGGGCGCCAACCTCGGCGTCGGCGGCACCGTGGAGGGCGAGAACATCGTCTGCCCCTGGCACGGGTGGCAGTGGCGCGGCGACGGCAGCAACGCGCTGATTCCCTACAGCAAGATCGGCTGCAAGAACAACGTCCGCATCCGCACCTACCCGAGCATGGAGTGGTACGGCTTCGTGCTGGCCTGGCACGAGCGGCACGGCCGGGCCCCGTACTGGCAGCCGCCGGTGCTGCCGGAGCTGGAAACCGGCGAGTACTACCCGCTGCATCCGCACACCCAGATGGTCAACCGGGTCAAGGTGCACCCGCAGATGATCATCGAGAACGCCGCCGACCCCTACCACGTCCAGTACGTGCACAAGGCGGCCAATCCGGCCACCACCGCGTCGTTCGAGGTGTCCGGCTACCACCTGCACGCGACGGTCAACGCGCATTTCGGCGGGGGCCGGGCGCAGACCTGGCTGACGCCGAACGGGCCGGTCGACGCCAAGATCATCTACGACAACTACTCGCTGGGCCTGGGCGTGGTGCGCTTCCCCAGCGAGCTGGTGGCCACCGTCCAGGTCACCGGTCAGACGCCGGTCGACGAGGACTACACCGACTACTTCTACACCCAGGCGTCCGTGCGTGAACCGGGCGACACCGGTGACGTGCCCACCGGACGTGCCGCCCGGTTCCTGGCGCTTCAGAAGGAAGTCATCAAGCAGGACTTCTTCACGTGGGAGAACATGAAGTACCTGGAGAAGCCGAATCTGGCGCCGGAAGAGGCGCACGACTATGCGGCGCTTCGCCGTTGGGCGCACCGGTTCTACCCGGGACCCCAACCCGCCCCGACCGATTTCGGTTACACCGCCGACGGCGAGCCCGACCCGGCAGCCGCGAAGGCCTGATGCGGGCACCGGCCGACTTCGGCGTGGACCGTTTCACCGTGCCCGCCGTGCTGGATCGGCGCGCCGAGCAGCATCCGGACCGGGTGATGATGTCGATCGCCGGTGTCGATGTGACCTTCGCGCAGATGCGGCAGCGGTCCTGCGCGGCGGCGAACATGTTGAGCGACTTGGGTGTTGGGCGCGGCGACCGGGTGGCGCTGTTCTCCGGCACCTGCCCCGAGTGGGTCTACTTCTGGCTGGGCGCGGCGCGGATCGGGGCGGTCAGCGCGGCGATCAACGCCGCGCACAAGGGCGATTTCCTGCTGCACGCCCTGCGGCTGTGCCGGCCCGCGGTGATCTTCACCGACCCCGAACATCGGTCCCGTGCCGAACGAGCGGCCGCCGCGCTCGAGGGCCCCGCACGCATTGTGGTGCAAGGGGATTCGCTGACGGCGACGCTGAGTCGAGCCGCCGACCGCGCACCGGCCGAGGACCGCGGGGACGCGGGCGAGCTGGGCTGCTTGTTCTACACCTCGGGCACCACCGGCCCGTCCAAGGCGGTCGCCACCACCTGGCACTACCTGTTCTCGGTCGCGGCGACCGTCGCGGCGGCCTGGGAGTTCCGCCAGGGCGAGGTGCTGTGGACGGCGATGCCGTTGTTTCATCTCAGCGCGGCGCCCAGCGTGCTGGCACCCATGCTGGTCGGCGCAACCACGGTGCTGGCGGCGGCTTTTCATCCCCGCGAGGTGTGGGACGACATCCGCGCGCACGGCGCCGTCGGATTCGCCGGAGCCGGGGCGATGGTGTCGATGCTGCAGAACCTGCCTGCCGATCCGGGCGACGCGCGGCTGCCCTTGCGGTTCATCTCCGCCGCGCCGATCGATGCGAGGTCCTACCGCGACATCGAAAAGCGTTACGGCTGCCGCATTGTCACGATGTACGGGATGACCGAGGCGTTTCCGATCGCCGTCAAGGCGCTGGCCGACGCCGGCATCCCGGGCACCTCGGGCCGGCCGAATCCCGATTTCGAGGTGCGAATCCTCGACGCGCACGGGAATTCACTGCCTCCCGACACGGTGGGTGAGATCGCTTGTCGCCCCAGACATCCGCACGTCATGAGCGAGGGGTACATCGGCGACGACCTGGCGGTGCGGCCGCACCCGGAATGGTTTCGCACCGGCGATCTCGGTCGGCTGGATCGCGACCAGAACCTGACATACGTGGACCGCATCAAAGACGCGTTGCGCCGGCGCGGCGAGAACATCTCCTCGGTCGAGGTGGAGACGGTGGTCATGGGTCACCCCGCGGTGGCCGAGGCCGCCGCCGTCGGCGTGCCCGGCGAACTGGGCGAGGACGACGTGTTGGTGGTCGTGACCCTGCGGCCGGGCGCCACCCTGGATTGCGCGGAGTTGCTCGACTTCTGCGCGGACCGGATGCCGTACTTCTGTGTGCCGAGATATGTGGAAACGGTGCCTGAACTCCCGAAGAACGCCATCGGCCGAATACGTAAAGATTTGTTGCGCGCCCGAGGATTAACGACGAACGTCTGGGATCGGGAGAAGCATGGCTATGTCGTCCGGCGCTAAGTAGAGTTAGCGTCAACCGCGCAGTTCGCCGTCGGGTTTCCCGGAGAGGGTTCACAAGCAGATGTCCCTGACCTATCAACAAGAACAGTTTCTTCAGGCCGCGACGAGCCGAGCCGCCATCCTGAACCTGAACGCCCGGCACGATCGGGCCTATTCGGACGGCGACCGCGATGGCTGGATCGCCACCTTCCGCCACTCCGGCGCGAGCTACACCCGCGACGGAGAGGCGTTCACCGATCTGCGCGCCGCGTTCGACGGCGGCGACGACCAGCGCCTGGTCACCGTCGATCACGAGATCCACGTCGACGGGGTGACCGCGACGCAGCAGTGCGTCGCCGTGTTGTTCGCGGCCATGTTCGGTGACGCGGCGCTGCGGGCCACCGGGGTGTTCCGCGACGAGCTGATCTACGAGCGGGGCGGCTGGTATTTCACTTCCCGTGCCTTGCAGTGGGATTCGGTACCGAGTCGGCACCCGCTCGTCATGTGAGCGGCGCCGGCACGTGGATCAGGACTTCGGCCGGCGGCTGGCCTTCGGGACCTATGAAGACGCGCTGCGCATGGTCGGCGCGAAGGGCCAACCCCGCACCGCGGGCACGGCGGTCAGCGCCGCGCGCATCCAGCTGTTCGCCGCGATGGTCCGCGACGGCAACCGCTCGTACTGGGATTCCGCGTTCGCCCAACGCCATTGGGGAGGGCTGCTGGCGCCGCCGGCGCTGTTGATGGGCTGGCTGATTGCACCGCCCTGGCAGCCCGACGGCCGGCCATCCGCCTCATTGATCGCCCTGCGGGTGCCGCTGCCGGGCACCACGTTCATCAACGCGGCCAACGAGGTCGAGTTCCCCCACCCCATCGTCGAGGGCGACGTGCTGACCGTGGTCGACGAGCTGGTGTCGGTGTCACCGGAGAAGCGGACCCGGCTGGGCGTGGGCCACTTCGTCGAGACGCTGGAGACCTATCGGCGCCAGGACGGCACGGTGGTCGCCACCTCGCGGAACACGTTGTTCCGCTTCACCCCGGGGCCGTCGTCGTGACCGGTGCGGGCGTGGACTGGAGCCGGCTCAGCGTCCCCGCCGAGCTGCCGGAAGTGGTCGACCACATCAGCTACCAGCGGGTGGTGGAAAACGCCGGAGCGACGTGGGACTACTTCCCCGGCCATTTCGATCCGGATTACGCTCGGGCTCAAGGCAATCCGACGATCTATGTCAACACGATGCACCTGGCCGGCTTCGCCGACCGGGTCGCCACCGAGTGGGCGGGCCCACGCAGCCGGGTGGTGCGCCGCGCGATGCGGCTGGCCGGGCCGATATATGCCGGCGACACCATGATCGGGCGCGGCCGGGCGGTCGCCAAGCGCCGCGACACCTCGGTGGATCCGCCGAGATGCCTGGTCGACATCGAGATCGAAGTGACCAATCAGCATGGCGCGCTGTGCTGCCCGGTCGAGCTGACCGTGCAGCTGCCCTGACGCGCCGAGCGTGCAGTGGTTGCGAAAAATCCGCCGAATTTTCGCAGTGGTTGCACGCTCGGCGCTAATTCACAGCGGCGGCAGCTGCCCCTTGCACACGAGCGTCTGAAGCTCGACGTACTCGTGTAGCCCCTCGGGACCGAACTCCCGCCCGATGCCGGATTGCTTGAATCCGCCGAACGGGGCCCCGATGTCCAGGGTGTACATGTTGATGCCGTACGTGCCGGTGCGAACCGCGGCGGCGACCTCGAGGCCGTGGGCGACGTCGGCCGTCCACACCGAACCGGCCAGGCCGTAATCGGTTTCGTTGGCGATGCGGATGGCGTCGTCCTCGTCGCGGTAACGCAACACCGTCAACACCGGGCCGAAAATCTCCTCCCGGGCGATACGCATGTCGTTGGTGGCGTCGGCGAACAGCGTCGGCCGCACATACCAGCCGCGCCCGGCCGGGCTGTCCTCGCCGCCGAGCACCATGCGGGCCCCCTCACTGCGGCCGGACTTGATGTACTCCTGGACCCGGCGCTGTTGGCGTTGGGCGACAAGCGGTCCGATGTCCGTCGACTCGTCGGCCGGATCGCCGACATTCAGCTCCGCCATCATGGCGGCCAGGGCGTCGACGACCTCGTCGTGCTTGCGGTCGCTGACCAGGATGCGGGTCTGGGCGACGCAGGCCTGCCCGTTGTTCATCAGCCCCGCACTCTTCAGGCCGGCGACGGTCTTGTCGATGTCGGCGTCGTCGAGGATGATCGCCGCCGACTTGCCGCCCAACTCGAGGCTCACCCGCTTGAGCCGCTCCCCGCACAGGGCGGCGATCCGGCGCCCCACGGCACTCGAGCCGGTGAACGCGACCTTGTCCACTCCCGGGTGGCGCACCAGCGCCTCGCCCACGTCGGTGCCGCCGGGAAGCACCGACACCACACCCGGCGGCAGCTCCAGCTGCTCGATCATCTCGGCCAACCACAAAGCGTCCAAAGGGGTTTCGGGTGCTGGTTTCACGATCACCGTGCACCCCGCGATGAGCGCCGGGATCAGTTTGGGCATGATCAGGAACTGCGGCACGTTCCACGGCACGATCGCGCCCACCACCCCGACCGGGGCCCGGTGCAGGTGCACCTCGCCGAGCACGCCCTGGCGGCGTTCGGTCCAGGGAAAGTCCCGGGCGGCGGCCAGCGTGAGGTGGATCAGCGTCGCGGCGGCCGCTCCCTGACCCATCCGGCTGAAGCTGCGCGGCGACCCCATCTCGTCGGTGATCAGGTCGGCCATCTCGTCCATGTGCGCGGCGTAGATCGTGGCGAGCTGTTCGACCTTGGCCATCCGCTCGGCATGGCTCATCCGCGGCCATGGGCCGTGATCGAAGGCCCGGCGCGCGGCGGCGACGGCGGCGTCGACGTCCTCGGGACCGGCCGCCTGGGCATGGCCTATCGGCTGCTCGGAGTGCGGCGAGATCACGTCGAGCTGCTGCGGATTGGCCGGCTTTCGCCACTGCCCGCCGATGAACAGTTCGTCGTAGCAACGATGGTCGGAATTCTTCGTCATCGGGCGCCTCCTCGAGGCAGCGATGGGCGCTGGACCGGATCCGCACCGTAATTTGCTATTGACGCTAACATAGCGAAAAAAGGACAAGTCAGGAAGCCGCGGATGGATCATCGGCGACGGCGAGGCGAGAGATGAACAGCGACTGGCGCAGTTATCCATTCCAGCTGGTGCCCGGAGACGGCCAGCTCGAATTCCCCGCTGCCGAAGGCGAACACCGTGACCAGGAGTCGGACACCTGGTTCCTAGCGGGCCAGCTGGAGGCCGCCGGGGCCGACCGGTCGTTCGCCTTCCTGACCATCTTCAACAAGAACCGGCCCGGCGGCACGGTGGTCGCCGATTTCTACACGATGGCGCTGTTCGATCTCGATACCGGCGACTACGGCACCTATACGGATTACGACATGCCGCCGGCCAATCTCGAGCCGGGGGCGCCACGCAAGATGGGGCTGGCCGCCGGCTATCTCGACATCAGCTACGCCGGTGGCGCCGGCACCGCATCATGGACCAGCTGCCGCAACGGCGACGGCGGTTTACTGCCCTACACCTACCGGGTGAGCCTGGTCGGCGAGGACCATTGCGGCCGGCGGATGCGCCTGGACCTGGCCGTAACGCCAACGCGCGCACCGACTCCGGTGGGCGCGTCGGCCTACAACGGAAAGATCGTCTGCTTCGGCCAACGCGACACCTACTCCTACTTCCAGACCGGCATGGCGATGACGGGCACCCTGCGCTGGGGCGAGCAGGTTCACCAGGTGTCGGGCAGCAGCGGTCATGTCGATCGGCAGTGGTTCCCGAAATACGCCGGCGGTGGCGGATCCGGCGGAGACCCACGGGCCAGGTCGCACGAGTGGCGCACCATCAACTTCGACAACGGCGTCGACCTGAGCATCTGGCGGCAGTTCGACCGCACGAATAACAATGTCCTGCAACCGTTTACCGGGATCACGGTCAGCTATCCCGACTCCGCCATGGCGCCGGAGTGCGCCGAGGACGTCGAGGTCACCGTCAGCAGCTACGTCCGCTGGCCGGAGAGCATGCGGCCCTTGGTGCGTCCCCTTGCCCCTGCCCGGTACCTGCCCGATCGTCACCGGATCACCTGTCCCACATTGGGACTCGACATCACCGGCGAGCCGGTGGTGGCGGCGCCGGCGCACGGTCTGCCGATCGAATACATGGAAGGCCCCTACCGTTACCGCGGGACCCTGCAGGGACAACCGGTGACCGCGTTTGCCTTCAACGAACGGTCCCTGGCGCTCTACCGCGATTGGGAATTGGTCGAGGTGCTCGCCACCACCGTCATGCATACCGAACCGTCCGATCCCGACCTGCGGGCGACGGTGGATCGATTGGCCCCGTTGGTGGCCGCCGGCCGTCGGCGCGAGGCGGTCGAACTGCTGGCCGCCGTGCGCCCCGCCCAGACAGGCGCGCTGGCAACGTTATTGGACGATCTGGTGACGGTGCTGTCCACCGAGTCAGCCGGTTGAGGCCGCCAGCGCCTTGGCCCAGGTGATGTGGCGGTGCTGCAATCCCGGCTCGTTGCGGCCGAACACCAGGTGGTCGCGCGCGCCGGACTCGAGGTTGGCTTGCAGGCTCTCGACCAGCCGGTAGTCCTCGTCGCGCACGGTGGCGTGCGCATAGTCGAAGACGGCCTGGACGCCCGCGGCGACGGATTCGTCGGAAAGGTCTTGCGGTGTTGCGTTCTGGTGGACGGTGATTGACCGGCCGGGCCGATCGCCGGGGTAGACGCGGAACAGCTCGCCGTTGGCGATGGTCACCGACAGCACGATGTTGGGGAACAGCGCGTAGATCACCACCATGTTGTGGAACGGGTTCCACTGGTCCTCGGGTATGTCGTCGAGCTCCAGGATGGTGTTGAGCGGGAAGACCAGCCTATGATGCGGCCCGTAGGAGTCGAACACCGTGCAGTTGCTGCGCGCGATCGTGGCGAAGGTCTGCCGGTGCACGGTGGCGAAATGGTAGTTCTCGGCGAACGTGTCGATCGCGAGTTTCCAGTTGATCGCGCAGTCGAGCACCTTCTCGCCGAGCGGGGACCAGCGGCCGATACCCCAGGAGTCGAGTTCGTCGGCGAGCGGCCCGAGGTGGGTGGCCACGTCCAGCGTCGCTCCCGGATCCAGTGACACCCAAAGGAATCCGGCGAACTCGGTGGCCGGCAGCTCGGTCAGGCCGGCAGAGCGCAGCGTCACGTCCGGGAATCCCTCGCGGCCCGGCAGTCCGACCAGCCGGCCGGTGTTGTCGTAGGTCCACGCGTGGTAGGGGCAACTGAACCGGCTGGCGGTGCCGCATCCGGTCGCCACCTGCGACTGGCGGTGCAGGCAGACGTTGTTGAACGCCTTCACCGAGCCGTCGGAGGTTCGGGTCAACAGGACGGATCGGCCCATCACCGTCTTGGTGCAATACGTCCCGGGGGCGGGCAGCTCCGAGACGTAGCCCACCAACTGTGGGCTGGCCAGCAGCATGGCGCGGTCCTGCTGGTG
Source organism: Mycobacterium timonense (assembly GCF_025821985.1). NCBI lineage: Bacteria > Bacillati > Actinomycetota > Actinomycetes > Mycobacteriales > Mycobacteriaceae > Mycobacterium > Mycobacterium timonense. Next base: position 152,135 of record NZ_JACKSY010000042.1, read on the forward strand.
CCGCTGCACGCAGGTGTAGTCACGCGCGTCGACGACGTGGGCGGTGGGGGCGAGATCGGTTGTCCTGTCCCGCGCCAGCTTCAAGGCACGCCGGGTCAGGTCGATGAGCTGATCGTGTTGCATCCGCTCAGTACAGACCTTGCGACAGTTGTAAGGTCAAGGAGTGGCTGAGCAGTTGCTGATCGGCGACGTCACGGCCCTGACCGGAATCGCCTCGGGCCGTATTCGCCACTACGAGAAGATCGGGCTGCTGCACGCCGACCACCTGTCCAACGGCTACCGCGTCTTCGACGTGGAACAGGTGCTCGACCTGTTGCGCATCGACCTGATGCGCAGTCTCGGCGTCGGCATCAACGACATTCAGCGATTGCTGCACGGCGGGCACAGCACGCTGGCGGATCTGCTCGACGAGCACCGCGCACTGCTGATCCAGCAGCGCGACCGGTTGGACCAACTGATCCGCGCCCTGGACGAATCCTGCGCCCAGTCAAGGGCGGCCGCCGACGGCACCGACGTCAGCGAGCACCTGCTGCGCCAGCTGGCGACCACGCATCGCGACAGCATCGGGGTGATCGGGCGGCTCAGCGCCCCGCTGCCGGCGCCGGTCGCCGCGATGTATGCCGACCTGTTCGACGAGTGGGACCTGCCGGTCCCCGCCCTGTTCGGGCAGATGAGGCTGCCGAGCGCGGCCAGCACCCTGCTGGCCCAACTGGCCGAGACCCCGGGGCGCCAGGTGCTGTTCGACCGGCTGCGCCGGCTGGCCGCCGACGTCATCGCGCTCGGCGAAAGCGTATCGGCGGCAACCGAACTCGCGCACAATTGGATCGAGCAGCAGCTGGCCGACCCGCTGCCCGACGACGTGGTCACGGTGCTGCGAGGCGTGCAACCGCTGTTGGGGCAGGACCCGGTGATCGTGCAGGGGTTTCGGGCCTGGGCGGGCTCGATCAGCCCGGCGGCCGCCCGGTTCATCGAGGAGATCGCGCGGCAGACCGCGCGCCGGGGCCTGGCGGCGGTGAGCGTCATCGTGCTGCCCGCGGCGGACCGGGCCCAAACCGCCGATGCGACGCCGTGATACAAATGTGACTCGTGTGATCAACGGGGCACATGGGGTTTATGTCGTACCCTATGGCCTGTGTCCTCCGTTTCGCGGCGCGATCTGCTGAAATTCGCGGCCGCGGCGCCGGCCCTGCTGGGCCTGGGCGTCGCGGGTTCGACGGCGTACGCCGCGCCGGCGTCGGCATCGCTGGGCACCCTGCTCGACTACGCGGCCGGTGTCATCCCGGGCAGCCAGTTGCGGGCGGCCGGCGCCCTGGGGGCGATTCGGTACGTGTCGGACCGCCGGCCCGGCGGGAACTGGATGCTGGGCAAGCCGATCCAGGTGGCCGAGGCGCGCGATCTCAACGCCAACGGGCTCAAGATCGTGTCCTGCTACCAGTACGGCAAGGGCAACACCGCGGACTGGCTGGGCGGCGCCAGCGCCGGCCTGCAGCACGCGCAGCGCGGCATGCAGCTGCACGCCGCGGCGGGCGGGCCGGCCACCGCACCCATTTACGCCTCGATCGACGACGACCCGTCCTACGAGCAGTACAAGAGCCAGATCGCGCCGTATCTGCGGTCGTGGGAGTCGGTGATCGGCCATCAGCGCACAGGCGTGTACGCCAATTCCAAAACCATCGATTGGGCGTTGCACGACGGGCTGGGCTCCTATTTCTGGCAGCACAACTGGGGATCGCCCAAGGGGTTCACCCATCCGGCCGCCCATCTGCACCAGGTCGAGATCGACAAACGCAGCGTGGGCGGGGTCGGGGTGGACATCAACGAGATCCTCAAGCCCCAATTCGGGCAGTGGGTCTAGCCGCCGCCGGGCCCTCGCGAGCCGTCACCGCGGCCGCCGGGCCGGCCGGAAGGCCGACTCTTAGAAATTCCAGCAAACACTCGTTCGCTCATTTTCTCGGCGCGCGGCCGCCGGCGATCGCCGCACGGCGCCGCCGACGCCGGCTCGACGGCGCTTCGCGGCGCAAAATTTTTACATAACGATTCGATAACAAAACTGCTTTGATCTGCGCAGTTATAGCTACTCGACCGTAACCACCTGCACGCAGCAGGTTTGTTCGCCGCGTCCGCGCCGCCGGCGAAACCCGGTGTTACCCACAACACGGTTACCCATGCGTAGAACTCACCAGTAACCGATCAGCACGCGAAACGAGGGGCCGATCCTTATGACACTCTTAGTGCAGCCGATGAAGTCCGCCGCGCCGCTTCGCACCACCGGGGCGGCCGCCGACGTCACACCGGCCGGCCGTTTCCCGGCCGCGATTCGACGCGGAATCGACGGGCACCGACGAGGCCCCAACCCTCTGGCGGTGACCGCCACACGAACTTCAGACCTAAAGACGCATATCAGGGGAGACAGAGAAGGTGACGATCCACGAGCACGACCGGGTGTCCGCCGACCGCGACGGGCAGGGCCCGCATGGGGTCAAGCACCCACCAGCCGGGGACACGCATGCTCTGGTCGACCGCCTGGCGGCCGGCGAGCCCTACGCGGTGGCCTTCGGCGGCCAGGGCAGCGCCTGGCTGGAGACCCTCGAAGAGCTGGTCTCGTCGGCCGGCATCGAGCCGGAGCTGGCAACCCTGGTCGGTGAGGTCGACCTGCTGCTCGAGCCGGTGGCGAAAGAGCTCGTCGTGGTGCGCCCGATCGGCTTCGAGCCGCTGTCCTGGGTGCGCGCGCTGGCCGCCGAGGACCCGGTCCCGTCCAACAAGCACCTGACCTCGGCCGCGGTCTCCATCCCCGGCGTGCTGCTGACCCAGATCGCGGCCGTGCGCGCGCTGGCACGCCAGGGCATGGACCTGACGGCCACGCCGCCGGTGGCCGTCGCCGGACATTCCCAGGGCGTGCTGGCCGTCGAGGCGCTCAAAGGCGCGGGCGCTCGCGACGTCGAGCTGCTGGCGCTGGCCCAGCTGATCGGTGCCGCCGGCACGCTGGTGGCCCGCCGGCGCGGCATCTCGGTGCTCGGCGACCGTCCGCCCATGGTGTCGGTCACCAACGCCGACCCCGAGCGGATCAGCCGGCTGCTCGACGAGTTCGCCCAGGACGTACGCACCGTGCTGCCGCCCGTGCTGTCCATCCGCAACGGCCGCCGTTCGGTCGTCATCACCGGCACCCCGGAACAGTTGTCGCGCTTCGAGCTGTACTGCCGGCAGATCTCGGAGAAGGAAGAGGCCGAGCGCAAGAACAAGCTGCGCGGCGGCGACGTCTTCGCGCCGGTGTTCGATCCGGTGCAGGTCGAGGTGGGCTTCCACACGCCCCGGCTGGCCGACGGCATCGATATCGTCGGCGGCTGGGCAGAGAAAGTCGGCCTGGACGTCGCCCTGGCCCGGGAACTGACCGAGGCCATCCTGGTGCGCCGGGTGGACTGGGTGCAGGAGATCACCCGCGTACACGAGTCGGGCGCGCGCTGGATTCTGGACCTGGGCCCCGGCGACATCCTGACCCGGCTGACCGCGCCGGTGATCCGCGGCCTCGGCGTGGGCATCGTGCCCGCCGCGACCCGCGGGGGACAGCGCAACCTGTTCACCGTCGGCGCCGTCCCCGAGGTGGCGCGGGCCTGGTCGAGCTACGCCCCGACGCTGGTTCGGCTGCCCGACGGCAGGGTCAAGCTGTCGACCAAGTTCACCCGCCTGACGGGCCGCTCGCCGATCCTGTTGGCCGGCATGACCCCGACCACGGTGGACGCCAAGATCGTGGCCGCCGCGGCCAACGCCGGGCACTGGGCCGAGCTGGCCGGCGGCGGGCAGGTCACCGAGGAGATCTTCGCCGCCCGGATCGAGGAGCTGTCCGGGCTGCTCGAGGAGGGCCGCACCTACCAGTTCAACGCGCTGTTCTTGGACCCGTACCTGTGGAAGCTGCAGGTCGGCGGCAAGCGGCTGGTGCAGAAGGCGCGCCAGTCCGGCGCGGCGATCGACGGCCTGGTGATCAGCGCCGGCATCCCCGAGCTGGAGGAGGCCGTCGAGCTGATCGAGGAGCTGGGCGACGTCGGCATCAGCAACATCGTGTTCAAGCCCGGCACCGTCGAACAGATCCGTTCGGTGATCCGCATCGCCACCGAGGTGTCCACCAAGCCGGTGATCGTGCACATCGAGGGCGGCCGCGCCGGCGGCCACCACTCCTGGGAGGACCTCGACGACCTGCTGCTGGCGACCTACTCGGAGCTGCGGTCGCGGCCCAACATCACCGTCTGCGTCGGCGGCGGCATCGGCACCCCCGAGCGGGCGGCCGAGTACCTGTCCGGTCGGTGGGCCGAGAAGTACGGCTTCCCGCTGATGCCGATCGACGGCATCCTGGTCGGCACCGCGGCGATGGCGACGCTGGAGTCCACCACCTCGCCGTCGGTCAAGCGGATGCTGGTCGAAACCCAGGGCACCGAGCACTGGATCGGCGCCGGAAAAGCCGTGGGCGGCATGGCATCCAGCCGCAGCCAGCTCGGCGCGGACATCCACGAGATCGACAACAGCGCCTCGCGGTGCGGCCGGCTGCTGGACGAGGTCGCCGGTGACGCCGAGGCCGTCGCGGAACGCCGCGACGAGATCATCGCCGCGATGGCCAAGACCGCCAAGCCGTACTTCGGCGACGTCGGGGAGATGACCTACCTGCAGTGGCTGCAGCGCTATGTCGAGCTGGCCATCGGCGACGGCGACTCCACCGCCGACACCGCGTCACCGGGCAGCCCGTGGCTGGCCGACACCTGGCGCGACCGTTTCGAGCAGATGCTGCAACGCGCCGAAGCACGTTTGCACGCAAAGGATTTCGGTCCCATCGAGACGCTGTTCGACGGCTCGACCGAGGACGGCGCGCGGCTGCTGGAAAACCCGGCCGAGGCCATCGCCACCCTGCTGGCGCACTACCCCGACGCCGAATCCGTGCAGCTGCACCCGGCCGACGTCCCGTTCTTCGTCACGCTGTGCAAGACGCCCGGCAAGCCGGTCAACTTCGTGCCGGTCATCGACAAGGACGTCCGGCGCTGGTGGCGCAGCGACTCGCTGTGGCAGGCCCACGACGCCCGCTACGACGCCGACCAGGTGTGCATCATCCCGGGCACCGCCGCGGTGGCCGGCATCACCCGGATGGACGAACCCGTCGGGGAACTGCTGGACCGCTTCGAGCAGGCCGCCATCGACGAGGCGCTGGCCGCCGGGGTGCAACCCGCGGCCGTCACGTCGCGCCGGACCGGTCGCGCCGACGTGACGGGACCGCTGGCCGTGGTGCTGGACGCCCCCGACGTGCAGTGGGCCGGCCGCACCGCGATCAACCCGGTGCACCGCATCGCCGAGCCCGGCGACTGGCTGGTGCACGACGGGCCGGACAGCCGCCGCGCCACCCACTCGTCCACCGGGGCGCGGCTGCAGGTCGAGGGCGACCGCGTCGTCCTCAGCGTCCCGGTGTCGGGCACCTGGGTCGAGATTCCATTCACCTTGCCGCCCAACACCATTGACGGCGGCACCCCGGTGGTCTCCACCGACGACGCGGCCACGGCGATGCGCGCGGTGCTGGCGATCGCCGCCGGCGTGGACGGGCCGGAGTTCTTGCCGAAGGTCGTCGACGGCGCGGCCACCGTCACGGTGGACTGGGATCCCGAGCGGGTCGCCGACCACACCGGGGTCACGGCCACCTTCGGTGAGCCGTTGGCGCCCAGCCTCACCACCGTGCCCGACGCGCTGGTCGGCCTGTGCTGGCCGGCGGTCTTCGCGGCGATCGGTGCGGCGGCCACCGACACCGGCGTCCCGGTCGTGGAGGGCCTGCTGAGCCTGGTGCACCTGGACCACGCCGCGCACATGGTCGGCAAGCTGCCCACCACGCTGGCCCAATTGACCGTCACCGCAACGGCTTCGGCGGCCGCCGACACCGACATGGGCCGCGTCGTCCCGGTCTCGGTCACCATCGCCGACGCCGGCGGCCAGGTGATCGCCACCCTCGACGAGCGTTTCGCGATCCTGGGCCGCACCGGCCCCGCCGAACTGACCGACCCCGCCCGCGCCGGGGGAGCGGTGTCGGAGAACGCCACCGACACCCCGCGCCGGCGCCGCCGCGACGTCACCATCACCGCGCCGGTCGACATGCGGCCCTTCGCGGTGGTGTCCGGCGACCACAACCCCATCCACACCGACCGGGCCGCCGCGCTGCTGGCCGGTCTGGAAACGCCGATCGTGCACGGCATGTGGCTGTCCGCCGCCGCCCAGCACGCGGTGACCGCCACCGACGGTCAGGCCCGCCCGCCGGCGCGGCTGATCGGCTGGACCGCCCGCTTCCTGGGCATGGTGCGTCCCGGTGACGAGGTCGCGTTCCGCGTGGACCGTGTCGGAATCGACCAGGGCGCAGAGGTTTTGGAGGTGGCCGCCCGCGTCGGGTCGGACCTGGTGATGTCCGCGACCGCGCGCCTGGCCGCCCCGCGCACCGTCTATGCGTTCCCCGGCCAGGGCATTCAGCACAAGGGCATGGGCATGGACGTGCGGGCCCGGTCCAAGGCCGCGCGCAAGGTGTGGGACAAGGCCGACAAGTTCACCCGCGACACGCTGGGCTTCTCGGTGCTGCACGTGGTGCGCGACAACCCGACCAGCATCATCGCCAGCGGTGTGCACTACAACCACCCCGAGGGCGTGCTGTACCTGACGCAGTTCACCCAGGTCGCGATGGCCACGGTGGCGGCGGCGCAGGTCGCCGAGATGCGTGAGCAGGGCGCCTTCGTCGAGGACGCGATCGCCTGCGGGCACTCGGTCGGCGAGTACACCGCGCTGGCCTGCGTGACGGGCATCTACGAGCTGGAAGCCTTGCTGGAGACGGTGTTTCACCGCGGCTCCAAGATGCACGACATCGTGCCGCGCGACGAGCTGGGCCGGTCCAACTACCGGCTGGCGGCGATCCGTCCGTCGCAGATCGACCTGCCGGACGACGAGGTGCCGGCGTTCGTCGCCGGAATCGCCGAGCGCACAGGGGAATTCCTGGAGATCGTGAACTTCAACCTGCGGGGTTCGCAGTACGCGATCGCCGGCACGGTGCGCGGGTTGGAGGCGCTCGAGGAAGAGGTGGAGCGGCGCCGCGAGATCACCGGCGGCAAGCGCTCGTTCATCTTGGTGCCCGGCATCGACGTGCCCTTCCACTCGCGGGTGCTGCGCGTCGGTGTGGCGGAGTTCCGGCGTTCGCTGGACCGGGTGATGCCGCGCGACAAGGATCCCGACATCATCATCGGGCGCTACATCCCCAACCTGGTGCCGCGGCCATTCACCCTGGACCGCGACTTCATCCAGGAGATCCGCGACCTGGTGCCGGCCGAACCGCTGGACCCGATCCTGGCCGACTACGACACCTGGCTCGCCGAGCGCCGGATCGAGATGGCCCGCACGGTGTTGATCGAGCTGCTGGCCTGGCAGTTCGCCAGCCCGGTGCGCTGGATCGAAACCCAGGACCTGCTGTTCACCGAGGAGGCGGCCGGCGGTCTGGGCGTGGAGCGGTTCGTCGAGATCGGTGTGAAGTCCGCACCGACCGTCGCCGGGCTGGCCACCAACACCCTCAAACTGCCCGAATATGCGCACAGCACAGTCGAAGTGCTCAATGCCGAGCGTGACGCGGCGGTGCTGTTCGCCACCGACACCGACCCCGAGCCGGAACCGGAGGCGGACGAGGCTTCCGATTCGGCCGTTCCGGCCTCATCGGACGGTGCACCCATGTCCGATGTCGCCCCGGCTCCGGCCGCGGCTCCGTCCGGGGCTCCGCGTCCCGAGGACATCCCGTTCGACGCCGCCGACGCCACGCTGGCGCTGATCGCGCTGTCGGCCAAGATGCGCATCGACCAGATCGAGGAACTGGACTCCATCGAGTCCATCACCGACGGCGCCTCGTCGCGGCGCAACCAGCTGCTGGTGGACCTGGGATCGGAGCTGAACCTGGGCGCCATCGACGGCGCCGCCGAAGCCGACCTGGCCGGGTTGCGCACTCAGGTGACCAAGCTGGCGCGCACCTACAAGCCTTACGGCCCAGTGCTTTCCGACGCGATCAACGACCAGCTGCGCACGGTGCTGGGGCCCTCGGGTAAGCGGCCCGGCGCCATCGCCGAGCGGGTCAAGAAGACCTGGGAGCTCGGCGAGGGCTGGGCCAAGCACGTCACGGTCGAGGTGGCGCTGGGCACCCGCGAGGGCACCAGTGTCCGCGGCGGCGCGCTGGGTCATCTGCACGAGGGCGCGCTGGCCGACGCCGCCGCCGTCGACAAGGCCATCGACGCCGCGGTCGCCGCGGTCGCCGCGCGGCGCGGCATCACGGTGGCGCTGCCGTCCGCGGGCGGTGGCGGTGCCGGTGCGACCATCGACGCCGTCGCACTGGGCGAATTCACCGAACAGATCACCGGCCGCGACGGCGTGCTGGCCTCGGCGGCGCGCCTGGTGCTCAACCAGCTGGGCCTGGACGAGCCGGCTGGCGCCGCGGCCGCGTCAGCGGCCACCGACGCCGAGCTGATCGACCTGGTGACGGCCGAACTCGGCGCGGACTGGCCGCGTCTGGTGGCGCCGGTGTTCGACCCCAAGAAGGCCGTGCTGTTCGACGACCGGTGGGCCAGCGCCCGCGAAGACCTGGTCAAGTTGTGGCTCGCCGACGAGGGCGACATCGACTCGCAGTGGCTGCACCTGTCCGAAAGGTTCGAGGGCGCAGGCCATGTCGTGGCCACCCAGGCCACCTGGTGGCAGGGCAAAGCCCTGTCCGCGGGCCGCGCCGTGCACGCGTCGCTGTACGGCCGCATCGCCGCCGGCGCCGAGAATCCCGACCCGGGCCGCTACAGCCACGAGGTCGCCGTGGTGACCGGCGCGTCCAAAGGTTCGATCGCCTCGTCGGTGGTCGCGCGACTGCTCGACGGCGGCGCCACCGTCATCGCGACCACGTCGAAGCTGGACGACGAGCGGCTGGCGTTCTACCGGGGCCTGTATCGCGACCACGCACGCTACGGCGCGGCGCTGTGGGTGGTCGCCGCCAATATGGCGTCCTACTCCGACATCGATGCGCTGGTCGAGTGGATCGGCACCGAGCAGACGGAAAGCCTTGGGCCCCAGTCGATCCACATCAAGGACGCGCAGACCCCGACGCTGTTGTTCCCGTTCGCCGCACCGCGGGTGGCCGGCGACCTGTCCGAGGCCGGCTCTCGCTCCGAGATGGAGATGAAGGTGCTGCTGTGGGCGGTGCAGCGGCTGATCGGCGGGCTGTCCAAGATCGGTGCCGAGCGCGACATCGCCTCCCGGCTGCACGTCGTGCTGCCCGGCTCGCCCAACCGCGGAATGTTCGGCGGCGACGGCGCTTACGGTGAGGCCAAGTCGGCGCTGGACGCGCTGGTGAGTCGTTGGCACGCCGAGTCGTCCTGGGCGGCCCGGGTCAGCCTGGCGCACGCGCTGATCGGCTGGACCCGCGGCACCGGGCTGATGGGCCACAACGACGCCATCGTCGACGCGGTCGAACAGGCCGGCGTCACCACCTACTCCACCGACGAGATGGCGGCGATGCTGCTGGATCTCTGCGACGTCGAGTCGAAGGTGGCCGCGGCCAGCGCCCCGATCAAGGCCGACCTGACCGGCGGCCTGGGCGAGGCCGACCTGGACATGGCCGAGCTGGCCGCCAAGGCCCGCGAGCAGGCCACCGGCGCGGAGCCGGCCGCCGACGACGGCCCGACGCCGGGCACCATCGCCGCGCTGCCGTCGCCGCCGCGCGGGTTCACCCCGGCACCGCCGCCGGAGTGGGCCGACCTGGACGTCGACCCGGCCGATCTGGTGGTGATCGTCGGCGGCGCCGAACTCGGCCCGTACGGCTCGTCGCGCACCCGCTTCGAGATGGAGGTCGACAACGAACTGTCGGCGGCGGGGGTGCTCGAGCTGGCCTGGACCACCGGCCTGATCCGCTGGGAGGACGACCCCCAACCCGGTTGGTACGACACCGAATCCGGTGAGCTGGTCGACGAGTCCGAGCTGGTCGAGCGCTACCACGACACCGTCGTGGCGCGCTGCGGCATCCGCGAGTTCGTCGACGACGGCGCGATCGACCCCGATCACGCGTCGCCGCTGCTGGTCTCGGTGTTCCTGGACAAGGACTTCACCTTCGTGGTGTCCTCGGAGGCCGACGCCCGCGCGTTCGTCGAGTTCGATCCCGAACACACGATCATCCGGCCGGTGCCCGACTCCAGCGACTGGCAGGTCACCCGCAAGGCGGGCACCGAGATCCGGGTGCCGCGAAAGACCAAGCTTTCGCGGGTGGTTGGCGGCCAGCTGCCTACCGGGTTCGACCCGACGGTCTGGGGCATCAGCCCCGACATGGCGAGTTCCATTGACCGGGTAGCGGTTTGGAACATCGTGGCGACGGTCGACGCATTCCTGAGCGCCGGGTTCAGCCCGGCCGAGGTGATGCGCTACGTGCACCCGAGCCTGGTGGCCAACACCATGGGCACCGGCATGGGCGGCGGCACCTCGATGCAGACGCTGTATCACGGCAACCTGCTGGGCCGTAACAAGCCCAATGACATCTTCCAGGAGATCCTGCCGAATATCGTTGCCGCACATGTGGTTCAGTCCTACATCGGCAGCTACGGCGCCATGATCCACCCGGTGGCCGCGTGCGCGACGGCCGCGGTCTCGGTGGAGGAAGGCGTCGACAAGATCCGGCTGGGCAAGGCGGAGATGGTGGTCGCCGGCGGCATCGACGACCTGACGCTGGAGGGCATCATCGGGTTCGGTGACATGGCGGCCACCGCCGACACCGGCATGATGCGCGGCCGGGGCATCTCGGACGCCAAGTTCTCCCGGCCCAACGACCGGCGCCGGCTCGGCTTCGTCGAGGCCCAGGGCGGCGGCACCATCCTGCTGGCCCGCGGCGACCTGGCGTTGAAGATGGGTCTGCCGGTGCTGGCGGTGGTGGCCTACGCGCAGTCGTTCGCCGACGGCGTGCACACCTCGATCCCGGCGCCGGGGCTGGGTGCGCTGGGAGCCGGTCGCGGCGGCAAGGATTCGCCGTTGGCGCGCGCGCTGGCCAAGCTCGGGGTGGGCGCCGACGACGTCGCGGTGATCTCCAAGCACGACACCTCGACGCTGGCCAACGATCCCAACGAGACCGAACTGCACGAGCGGCTCGCCGACTCGCTGGGGCGCTCGGAGGGTGCTCCGCTGTTCGTGGTGTCGCAGAAGAGCCTCACCGGGCACGCCAAGGGCGGCGCGGCGGTCTTCCAGATGATGGGCCTGTGCCAGATGCTGCGCGACGGGGTGATCCCGCCCAACCGCAGCCTGGATTGCGTCGACGACGAACTCGCCGGCTCGGCCCACTTCGTCTGGGTGCGCGAGACCTTGCGGCTCGGCGACAAGTTCCCGCTGAAGGCGGGGATGGTGACCAGCCTTGGCTTCGGCCATGTTTCGGGTTTGGTGGCGCTGGTGCACCCGCAGGCGTTCCTCGCCGCGCTCGACCCGGAGCAGCGCGCGGACTACCAGCAGCGCGCCAACGCGCGGCTGCTGGCCGGTCAGCGGCGGCTGGTCTCGGCGATCGCCGGGGGCGCGCCGATGTACCAGCGGCCACCGGACCGTCGCTTCGACCATGACGTGCCGGAGAAGCGTCAGGAGGCCGCGATGCTGCTCGATCCCGCCTCGCGGTTGGGTGACGGCGACGCCTACCAGGTCTCTGCCGGGTGACGGCGGCGATCCGTTAGCCTGGCGACCCATGGGAATTGTCGGTGTGGGGATCGATCTCGTCTCGATTCCCGAATTCGCCGAGCAGGTCGACCAGCCGGGAACGGTCTTCTCCGAGACGTTCACGCCGGGGGAGCGCCGCGACGCCTCGGACAAGAGCTCGTCGGCGGCGCGTCACCTGGCGGCCCGCTGGGCCGCCAAGGAGGCCGTGATCAAGGCCTGGTCGGGTTCACGGTTCGCGCAGCGGCCGGTGCTGCGCGAGGACATCCACCGCGACATCGAGGTGGTCACCGACATGTGGGGGCGCCCGCGGGTCCGGTTGAGCGGTGACATCGCCAAGCACCTGGCCGACGTGACGATTCACGTGTCGCTGACGCACGAGAAAGACACCGCCGCCGCGGTGGCGATCCTGGAGACTCCTTGAGCGCGAGCAGACACAATAGCGCCGCGACACGCCGTGAAGAAGGGGCTTTTGCGTCTGCTCGCGAGATAACGGAGCGGGTGCGCGAGGTGCTGCCGTCGGTGCGGCGCGACCTGGAAGAGCTGGTGCGCATCGAATCGGTGTGGGCCGACCCCGGGCGACGGTCCGAGGTGCAGCGCAGCGCGCGGGCGGTGGCAGATTTGTTGGCGCAGGCCGGTTTCGGCGATGTGCGGATCGTCAGCGAAGGCGGCGCGCCGGCGGTCATCGCCCGCCATCCCGCGCCGCCCGGCGCGCCCACCGTGCTGTTGTATGCCCACCACGACGTGCAGCCCGAAGGCGACCGCGGGCAATGGGTCTCGCCGCCCTTCGAGCCCACCGAACGCGACGGCCGGCTCTACGGCCGCGGCAGCGCCGACGACAAGGCCGGCATCGCAACACATTTGGCGGCGTTCCGGGCGCACGGCGGCCGGCCGCCGGTGGGGGTGACGGTCTTCGTCGAGGGCGAAGAGGAATCCGGCTCGCCGTCGTTGGGGCGGTTGCTGGCCGCGCACCGCGACACCCTGGCCGCCGACGTGATCGTCATTGCCGACTCGGACAACTGGAGCGTCGACACCCCGGCGTTGACGGTGTCGCTGCGCGGCCTGGTCGACTGCGTGGTCGAGGTGGCCACCCTCGACCACGGTCTGCACTCCGGGTTGTGGGGTGGGGTGGTGCCCGACGCGCTGAGCGTGCTGGTGCGCCTGCTGGCCAGCCTGCACGACGACGACGGCAACGTGGCCGTCGCCGGACTGCATGAGACAGACATCGCCACGCTGAACTATCCCGACTATCCGCCCGAGCGGGTCCGCGCCGATTCGGGCGTGCTGCCAGGCGTGTCCGAGATCGGCTCGGGCTCAGTGCCGCAACGGCTTTGGGCCAAACCGGCGATCACCGTGATCGGCATCGACGCGACACCCGTCGAGCGGGCGTCCAACACGCTGATCCCGCGGGCCCGCGCCAAGATCAGCATGCGGGTGGCGCCCGGCGGCGACGCGGCGGCGCACCTGGACGCGCTGACCGCGCACCTGCAACAGCACGCGCCGTGGGGCGCACAGGTCAGCGTCACCCGCGGGGACATCGGCGAACCCTACGCGATCGACGCCAGCGGCAGCGTCTACGACGCCGCCCGAGCGGCCTTCCGCCAGGCGTGGGGCACCGAGCCGATCGACATGGGCATGGGCGGCTCCATCCCGTTCATCGCCGAATTCGCGGCCGCCTTCCCGGAGGCGAAGATTCTGGTCACCGGCGTGGAAGACCCCGCGACCCAAGCGCACAGCATCAACGAGAGCCTGCATCTGGGCGTGCTGGAACGCGCGGCGATCAGCGAGGCGCTGCTGCTGGCCAACCTGGCTGACCTGGCTGACCTGCCCAACCCGGGCTGACTAGACCGACAGGTCGCGGCGGAGCTTGGCGACGTGACCGGTGGCCTTCACGTTGTACTGGGCGACGGCGATCCTGCCCTTCTCGTCGACCACGAAGGTGGAGCGGATGACGCCGGTGACCGTCTTGCCGTACATCTGCTTTTCGCCGTAGGCGCCGTAGGCCGTCAGCACCTTGCGGTCCGGGTCGGACAGCAGCGGGAAGGTCAGCTTCTCGGCGTCGCGGAACTTGGCCAGCTTCTCGGGCTTGTCGGGGGAGATGCCGACGACGTCCAGGCCGGCGCCGTTGAGCTCGGCCAAGCTGTCACGAAAGTCGCACGCCTGCTTGGTGCATCCTGGCGTCGACGCGGCCGGATAGAAGTACACGATCACCTTGCGGCCCTTGAAGTCGGACAGCTTCACGGTGTTGCCGTCGGCGTCGGGCAGGCTGAAGGCGGGCGCTTTGTCGCCCGGTGCGAGCCGCGTGGTCTCGGTCAAGGTGAGTCCCTTTCTGTTCACCGGAGCGTGGGGATCGCCGCCAGCTGATCTAGGGTAGTTCGGGCAGGCGCATGAGCCAGACAGCGGGCGACTTGGAGGACACAGTGGCGGACCGGGACCCGGAAGCGATCAAGCGAGACATCGACGTCGCCCGTGACCAGCTGGCGACCACCGTCGACTCCCTCGCCGAGCGGGCCAACCCGCGCCGCCTCGCCGACGACCTCAAGGCCCGGGTGATCGGATTCGTGCAAAAGCCGGTAGTGCTGGCGTCGCTCGCCGGGGTGGGGGCGCTGGTCGTGGTGGTGGCGGTGCGCCGGGTCAGGAATCGCTGACCCGGCCGGTCTGGACGTACACCGGAATGTCGTCGGCCCACGGCTGCGCGGTGGCCATGTCGTCGACGTTGCAGTAGCCGCGCTCGAATTCGCCCGTCGCCGCGTCGACCAACCGGTACTCCTGCGTCTGGCGGTGGATGGGCTGGGCGTCCAGGATCACCACCCGCACCTCGCCCGGCTCGAACCCGCAGCGCTGCTGCAGCGCCTCGATCAGGCATTCGTTGTGCAGGTGGCCGTCGCCGAAGTTCCAGCCCAGCACCATGGCGCACAGCACTTCGCCCTCGCACAGGTTGTAGTCGTCCTCGTCGTAGTCGGCCATCGCCCGGTGCGCCAGGGTGAGCAGCGCGCGCCCGTGGGTGTTCATGCCCCGGAACGCCAGCGCCAGGTGCAGCGGGATCAGGGTCTCCTCCTTGCTGCCGTACAGCCGCTCCAGCTGCAGGTGCTGCATCGGGCCCAGCGCGCGAGCGCCGACCCGGATCTTCTCGTCGGCCGACGGCCGCACGCACCACAGCGTGGTGTCCCAGTTGCCGGCGTAGTAGCGCATGCCCGGCAGGAAGGACACCTTGCGCGGGTACAGGTTGCCGACGACGACGGTGCCGGCCATCACCACGAACAGCAGGGCGATCGGCCACGGGTCGGCGACGCTCGACAACCCCACCGGCGCATGCGCGACGAACAGCCACAGCACCCCGAAGATCATGAACACGTTCCACTCCAGCGGCACGCCCATCGGGAAGGCCAGCAGGATGTTGAGGTGGAACACGATCATCACGAACGCGGCGAGCGCCGTCGGCCAGCCCCCGGTTGAACAGAAGAGCACCAGCGGCACCAGGCCCTCGACCGCGGTGGAGAAGTGCGCGATGAACCCGGCCAGCGCGCTGGGCCGCAGGTCGTCGGGATAGCGCCGGAACATCGAGCGCTTGAGCGGCCCGGACGGGATGAACGGGTTGTTGGCCAGCATCGTCGAGATGACGAACGGGAAGTGCCGGTTGAGCTTCGACGTGGCCGCGCCCAGCCAGATCACCATGAAGGCCACCTTCGCCCCGACCACCACGTCCGCCCCGCCGAACACGAACACCAGCGCCAGGGGCGCATACACCTCGCCGCGCGCGGCCAGGAAGATGACCTTGTCGCGCAGGGCCATCACGGCCAGCACGCCCAAAATCGCGGCGGTCTGCCAGCGCGGCAGCACGCCGATTGCCGTGTCCAGAGCGGGAATCGGCCCGCTGCCGTCGGAGACCAGCGCCCCCACCAGCAGCACCAGCAGGGCGCCGTACAGCGCGGCGTCCAACGGCGTCCGGGTGCTGCCCCGGGTCAACGGGATTCGATTCGGCCACGGCGGCAACCGAATTGTGCCGGGCCGCAACCAGTACAGGATGGAACCCACCGGCGGGAAATAGCGCCCGGCCAGCGGGCCGAAGCAGCAACCGAGGCCGACGACCTCGAACAGCATCGTGTAGAGCACGGCCTTCTGGAACACGATCGGCTCCGACCACCAGGCGCCGACCTCGGCGAAGCCGCCGATGCCCCGGGTGGACCAGGCGAACAGCCAGCCGCCGAGGACGTACAGCGCGATCTTCACGCCGTACATCACGTGCATCACCAGCGGCGTGCCGAACCCGTTCTCGGCGATGTGGCGTGCCATCGGCACCAGCCGCTCGGCGCGGGGCCGCGCGCTCCACTCGGCCACATCGACGACGGGCAGATTGGGCCGGATGAATCCCATTGCGGCTCCTTCGACGCGGCGGATTTCACGGGCCCGGCCGGCCTTTGGGCGCCGGTCGGTGCCAGCAAGAAACTACCTATTCGCGTCGCGATAGGGCGGCAAATGGATCCGGAATTCGCTGCGCCGGCCGCCGACGGCTATTCCCAGCCCGGCGGGTCGTGCTCGGCCATGTAGGCCTCCCACGCCGCGCGCCGCAAGGTCCGGGTGTGCAGGTCCTGGCAGATACCCTGAGCCTCGGCGGCACTGGCGGCCCGGCCGAGATCGTGGTGCACGAAGCCGTCGTCGACGCGCTCGGCGCGAAAGCCGCCCGTCGAGACCGCGTGAACCCGGTATTCGCTGCGGTCATCGATGTTGGCGTGGAAGTGGCCCGGGTAGGGTTCGACCCACTTCAGCTCAGTTTTCACAGGACCCCTTTTGAGAAATCACCGTCGCTGCGATGGTAGGCGCGGGGCGCTTCGGGAAAACCCGTGGGGTCGCGGCGGGAGCCGCCGAACAGACGAAAAATTCCGCAGGTGGTGCGCCGTCAGGGTTTCGAACCCCGGACCCGCTGATTAAGAGTCAGCTGCTCTACCAACTGAGCTAACGGCGCTTGTGGTCGGCCGAGACCGCGTAGGCGACAATAACAGGCGTTCTGCCGCGGAGCGAAATCCCGAACCATCACCCAGGATAGCCGTTCGGCGGGCGGTCGCGGCCTGCTCTCACCGACGCGGCCCGGCCGGCACCCGTCGAACCAACGAAACAGGCTGGCCGCCAAAGCTTTCCGGGCGATCGTAGAACGGTCTCACAGCACCGTGCCGCAGAACGGGGCCCGCTCGGCGCCGAAGGCGGCGTCCAGCCGGCCCAGCGCGCCCTGGCGCAGCTCGGTGATGCGCTTGGCCCGGGCCAACTGGGCGCCCCGGTGGGCGCCCATGTACACGGTGGCCAGGTCGGCCAGCTCGATCTCGAGGTCCGCGGGCCCGTCGTGCGGCGTGCACTTGCCGGCGCCGCCGCGCGTCTGCAGCTGGAACCGCCCCCCGGCCAGTCCCAGCGGGTCTGTGACGTCGAGCACGATGTCGGTGTCGGCGGCGTAGCCGCGGGCCCCCAACACCTCGGGGACGTCGTTGATCCGCACCCAGAGGAAGTCGCTGATGCCTTTCGTCTCGGCGGCGCGCTGGTCGACGAGTTTGAGCGGCAGCGGATCGTCGGGCGGCACATCGATCTCGACGCGATAGAACATCTCCAAAACCAGTAGCGTCTGCAGCAACTCGGTGTGCGCCTGGTCGGTGATGGGGCAGAAGTCCTCGACCACCACCGTGCCCAGCGGCGGCCGAAACGCGTGCTGGCGCGAGCCGACCACCCGATAGGTCAGGAAGCCGTCCGGGTGGATGGTGTAGTGCAACGCAGATCCGTTGCCGCGCTGGGTCGTTCGGTCTTCCAGGTGGTCGGCCCACCAGGCCTTGTCCCGGGTCACCGCCCCCGGCGTGACGGCACACCATCGTTCGTAGAGCCCGGGCAGGTGACGTCGTGCCGTTGCGGCGTTGACCTCGCGCGCCCGGTCGTCGCCGGGGGCGTCCCGCAGCTTCGCGAAGCGACGGTCGATGGCGTAGGTGTGGCTGTAGCTGGACACGCCGGCGCCGAAACCGTCGTACATCGCGGTCTGGGTGGGCACGCCACAGACGATCGGATAGCCGCGGTCCAACAGGATTCCGAGCCCCTTGGCGCTGAGCTGCGCCCACAGCCCCTTGCCCTGATGCGTTGATGCGACGGCGATCATCGTCAACCACGCGGCTCGCAGGTTGGCGCCGCCGGGCACGGTCAGCTGCGCCGGGTAGATGATCGAGGTTCCCACCAGGAACGGGTTCTTCGGATCGGAGACGTCCTCGGCGATGAGAATGTCGTCGAGGCGGACCCGGCGTTTCCACGCCTCGAGGTCTTGCGGGCCCACCGGATCGCCGAAGGTGCGGGCCTGGTTCTCGAAGACCGCCTGCCAGTCATCCTCGGTGGGATGCCGAATGGCGATGCCGTCGTCCTGCGTGTTCATTGCACATCCAATCCGCTTGTAGCCCAGGCCAACCGGCGCTGTGCAGCCCGAATCCGCCTCCCGAGTGTGCTTTTAGGTCCGATACCCGAGTGCCGGATGGTCAAACCACGGGCGGCCCGCCGGCACGGCGCCGGCGAACGCGGGCCGATGTGAGCAATTCGGCGGGTCAAACACCCCGGTTTTGGGTAGGTGATGGCCATGCTGCGAGTAATCACCCGGCTGGCCATCGCCGCGCCGCGCCGCATCATCGGGATCGCGGTCCTGGTCATGGTGGGCGCGGCGATCTTCGGCCTGCCGGTGGCCAACAGACTGTCCGGCGGCGGCTTCCAGGATCCGACGTCGGAGTCCGCCCGGGCCACCGAGATCCTGCGGGACCGGTTCAACCAGACCGATCAGCAAATGCTGATCGTGGTGAGCGCCCCCGACGGCGCCCGCAGCCCCCAGGCGCACCGGGTCGGCACCGACATCGTCGACAAACTGAAGAATTCGCCGTGGGTGATGAATGTGTCGTCGGCCTGGACGTCGCCGCCGGCCGCCGCCGCCCAACTGATCAGCAAGGACAACAAGTCCGGGATGATCGTCGCCGGCCTGAAGGGCGGCGAGAACGACGCGCAGAAGTACGCCAGCACGCTCACCCGTGAGCTGGTGCACGACCGTGACGGCGTCACCGTGCGCGCCGGCGGCATGGCCGTGGCGTATGCCCAGATCAACGCCCAGAACCAGCGGGATCTGCTGTTGATGGAGTCCATCGCGATTCCGCTGAGCTTCGCCGTGCTGGTGTGGGTGCTCGGCGGCGTGGTGGCCGCGACGCTGCCGGTCGTGTTGGGCGCCTTGGCCATCGTCGGCACCATGTCGGTGCTGCGGCTGATCAGCTTCGCCACCGACGTGTCGACCTACGCGCTGGACCTGTCCATCGCCATGGGTCTGGCCCTGGCGATCGACTACAACCTGCTGATCATCACCCGCTACCGCGAGGAGCTGGCCCGCACCGAGGACCGGGACCGGGCGCTGTACCGGACCATGGCCACCGCCGGGCGGACGGTGCTGTTCTCGGCCACCACCGTCGGGCTGTCGATGGCGGTGATGGCGGTGTTCCCGATGTACTTCCTGAAGTCGTCGGCCTACACCATCGTGGCCACCGCGATCATCGTCGCGATCGCCGCCGTGGTGATCACCCCGGCGGCGATCGTGTTGCTCGGGCCCCGACTGGACACGATGGACGCCCGCCGGGTGATGCATCGCATCCTGCACGGGCAGCGTTCGTTCCGGGATCCGGCGCACAAGCCGCTGGTGGAGCAGTTCTGGTACCGGTCGACGAAGTACGTGTTGCGCCGCGCCGTGCCGGTCGGGCTGAGCGTCGTCGCGCTGCTGCTGTTGCTGGGGGTGCCGTTCCTGGGCGTGAAGTGGGGCTTTCCCGACGAGCGGGTGCTGCCCCGTTCGGCGTCGGCGCGCCAGGTCGCCGACATGCTGGACAACGACTTCCCGGGTCTGGGCACCGAGCTCTCCGTCGTCGTCCCCGACGCCCGCGGCGTCACACCCGCCGAACTTCGCAAATACGCCGCCGAACTGTCCCGGGTGCCGGACGTCTCCGCGGTCAGCGCGCCGACCGGCACCTTCTCCGCCGGACACCGGGTGGGTCCGCCCGCCGCGGCCACCGGCCTGGCCAACGGCAGCGCCTTCTTCACCGTGTCGAGCACGGCCCCGCTGTATTCACCGGCCTCGAACGCCCAGCTCGACCGGCTGCATCAGGTCGCCGGGCCGGGCGGACGCGCCGTGCAGATGACCGGGCTGGCCCAGATCAACCGCGACAGCGTCGACGCGATCACCAAACGACTGCCGACGGTGTTCGGCCTGATCGCCGTCGTCACCTTCATGCTGCTTTTCCTGCTGACCGGCAGCGCGGTGCTGCCGGTGCAGGCGCTGGTGTGCAACGTGTTGTCGCTGACGGCGGCGTTCGGCGCGATGGTGTGGATCTTCCAGGACGGCCACCTGGGTGCGCTGGGGACCACACCCAACGGGACACTGAACGCCAACATCCCGGTGCTGTTGTTCTGCATCGCCTTCGGCCTGGCCATGGATTACGAGGTGTTCCTCGTGTCCCGTATCCATGAGTACTGGCTGGCCTCGCAGTCCATCCGCGAGACACCGCCGACCGCCAGGGAGGCGCGCGCCGAAACCGACGAGAGCACCGCGCTGGGCATCGCCGGCATCGGGCGGGTGGTCACCACCGCCGCCGTGGTGATGTCGATTTCCTTCGCGGCGCTGATTCCCGCGCACGTGTCGTTCATGCGGATGCTGGGCCTGGGCCTGACCCTCGGCGTGCTCGTCGACGCCACCCTGGTGCGCATGGTGCTGGTCCCGGCGTTCATCCACCTGCTGGGCCGCTGGACGTGGTGGGCGCCGCGACCGATGGTCTGGCTGCGCGAACGGTCGGCGACCGGGGAGGCCGGCGAGGTGCGGGTGGGGCGGCGGCGCTGGGCCCGCGACGCGCCGCGACCCGCGATCCGCAGGTGGCCCAGCCGGGCCACATCGGGTCGCGGTTGACACGCCAATCCGCTTGTAGGGCAATAACTTTCGGACGGAGAATCCTCGTGCCCCGAACCGAGATCATCGCCGCATTACTCGCGTTGAGCTCCGCGCTGTGCGTCGCGACCGGGGACGTGTTGCAGCAGCGGGCGGCGCATTGCATCACCGACCGCGAGTTGGGCCCGGTCGAATTGTTCGCCGGACTGCTGCGCAGCCAGCGGTGGTGGTGGGGCGCCGTGCTGTTGCTGGCGAGCATCGGGTTGCAGGCCGCCGCCCTGGGCGGCGGCTCGGTGTTGCTGGTGCAGGCGCTGCTGATGTTCTCGGTGCTCTTCGCCCTGCCCATCAACGCCCGGCTGTCGCACCGCGCCGTGACCGCGGGCGAATGGGTCTGGGCGGCCCTGCTCACCGCGGCGGTGACCGTGGTCGTCGTCGTGGGCAATCCGCAGACCGGCCACGCCGGGGCGCCGCTGCGCACCTGGGCGGTGGTGGCCCTGGTGCTGGGGCCGCTGCTGGCCGGCTGCGTGGTGGCCGGCCGGGTCCGGGGCGGCGCCGTGGCCGCGGTGCTGTTCGCCTTCGTGTCCGGGTCGCTGTGGGGCGTGTTCGCGGTGCTCACCAAGGAGGTGATGGCGCGGCTGGGGCAGGGCGTCGGGGTGGTGACCCGGACCCCGGAGCTGTATGCCTGCATCCTGGTCGCGCTGGGGGGCGTGGTGTGGAGTCAGGCGGCGTTTCGGGCCGGGCCGTTGACCGCGTCGATGCCAACCCTGCAGGTGTCGCAGCCGGTGGTGGCGTCGGTGCTGGGCGTGGTCGTGCTGGGCGAGACGCTGGACACCGGCCGGGCCGGGACGGTCGCGCTGCTGGTGGCCGTGGTGGTGATGACGGCGGCCATCATCAAGCTCGCCCGCGTCGAGGCCGTCGCGACCCGCGACCGGGCCGAGGCGCAACTGCACCAGCCCGCCTAGTTTGCTGACTCGCCGGATTGCGAGTCGATTTCGGTGCCGACACCGGACGGCCGCCGCCGGCGCGGATGCGCACGGGACGACGCCCGAAACCCATTAGAATGCCGGCAGCTACCTGTGGTCAGCGGTGACCAACTGTGCGACGTGAGATGGAAGGTCACTGGATGACGCCTTTGCGTGGACGCCGATCGTGGCTGGCAGCTGCGATGGCTTTGGTTGCTGTGGGGGCAGTCGCCTGCGGCGGCGGCCACACGGCAGCGCCGCCCAAGGTCATCTTCGACAAGGGCACCCCGTTCGCCGACCTGCTGGTGCCCAAGCTCACCGCCTCGGTGAGCGACGGCGCCGTCGGCGTGACGGTGGATGCGCCGGTGACCGTCAGCGTCGCCGACGGCGTGCTGGCCTCGGTCACCATGGTCAACGAGAACGGCAGGTCGATCAGCGGGCAACTGAGCCCCGACGGCCTGCGCTGGTCGACCACCGAGCAGCTCGGCTACAACCGGCGTTACACGCTGACCGCGAAGGCGACCGGCCTGGGCGGCGCGGCCAGCAAGCAGATGACCTTCGAGACCAGTTCCCCCGCGCACCTGACCATGCCCTACGTCAGCCCGGCCGACGGCGAGGTGGTCGGCGTCGGCGAACCGGTGGCGATCCGCTTCGACGAGAACATCGCCAACCGGGCCGCGGCCCAAAGGGCCATTACCATCACCACCAATCCTCCGGTGGAGGGCGCCTTCTACTGGCTCAACAATCGCGAAGTGCGTTGGCGCCCAGAGCATTTCTGGAAGTCCGGGACCGTCATCGATGTGGCCGTCAACACCTACGGGGTGGACCTGGGCGACGGTATGTTCGGCGAGGACAACGTCAAGACGCACTTCACCATTGGCGACGAGGTGATCTCGACCGCCGACGACACCACCAAGACGGTGACGGTGCGGGTCAACGGTGAAGTGGTCAAGACCATGCCGACCTCGATGGGCAAGGACAGCACCCCGACGGCCAACGGCATCTACATCGTCGGGGCGCGGTTCAAGCACATCATCATGGACTCCTCCACCTACGGCGTTCCGGTCAACTCGCCCAACGGATATCGCACCGAAGTCGACTGGGCCACGCAGATGTCCTACAGCGGCGTCTTCGTGCACTCGGCGCCGTGGTCGGTCGGTGCCCAGGGGCACACCAACACCAGCCATGGCTGTCTCAACGTGAGCCCCAGCAACGCCGAATGGTTCTACGACCACAGCAAGAGCGGCGACATCGTCGAGGTCGTGCACACCGTGGGGCCGACACTGCCCGGCACCGAGGGGCTGGGCGACTGGAACATCCCGTGGTCGCAGTGGAAGGCGGGCAACGCCAACACCTGACGCCGGGTCAGTCGATTTTGCGCCAGATCCCGCAGCTTCTGGTCATGAAGGCGACGTCGGTCGGCAGGATCCGGACGACCTGGGCGCCGTCGCCGACGTTGTTGTCGATGATGTCGTTGGTGTCGAAGCTGCGCAGCCGCGCCCAATAGCAACCGCTTTTGCCGTCGGTGCGGTAGGTGCCGGCCGCGATCTCCTTGTTGACGATGAACGTCCCGTTGGTCTCGATCGAGGTCTTCGGTCCCGGCGGGGGCGGCGGGGTGACGGTCACGGTGACGGTTTTGGTCTGCGCCGGCGGTGTCGAGATGACCGTCGTTGCCGTGGGGGTCGACCCGCCGCAGCCCGCCAGGAATAACGCCGCCCCGGCGACGGCGGCCGTCTTGCCCGGCGAGCGACGCCACGGGGCTGCGGGCCAGGCGGGACGTTGTCTGTTCACTACTTTTCTGGTTACCGGTGCACGAGCGTCGTGCGGGCTCCGCACGACCTGAACGCGCAGTGGACGGCCACGCATGGCCGACCGGTGGGGTGGCTGACGGGACTCGAACCCGCGACACCCAGGATCACAACCTGGTGCTCTACCAGCTGAACTACAGCCACCATGGCCGCCATCCGATCCCGGTGCGGGTGAACGCGGCGACGTCGATACTAACCGGTGGGCGGTGCGCTGGCCGAATCGCTAGGTCCCGGTGCGTCTTTTCCCTCGTCGAGGGCGGCGGCCACCGCCTCGATTTCGCTGGTAGACGGTCCCGGCGGGGCGACGAACGCGGTGCGCCGGTAGAACTGCAGCTCCCGGATGGATTCGTGGATGTCGGCCAGGGCCCGGTGGGTCAGCCCTTTGACCGGCTGGCCGAAGTAGATCCGCGGGTACCAGCGCCGGCAGAGCTCCTTGATGGAGCTCACATCGATCATGCGGTAGTGCAGGTAGGAGTCCAGGGCGGGCATGTCGCGCACGATGAACGCGCGGTCGGTGGCAATCGAATTCCCGGCCAGCGGCGCCGTCTTGGGGGCCTTGACGTGAGTGCGGATGTAGTCCAGCACCATCTCCTCGGCGGTGGCCAGGTCGACCGTGGACGCTTTCACCTCATCGATCAGCCCGGAGCGCGAATGCATTTCGGTGACCACCTCGCCCATCGCCGCCAGCGCGGCGTCGTCGGCGTGGATCACCACGTCGACGCCGTCGCCGAGCACGTTCAGCTCGGCGTCGGTGACCAGGGCCGCGATCTCGATCAGCTTGTCCGAACCGAGATCGAGTCCGGTCATTTCGCAGTCGATCCACACCAATTCGTCGCGCACAGCGCTCACCCTAATGCGGGGCGGCGACCTCCGTGCCGGCCCTCGCCCCCGGATCGGCCCGCGACGTAGGGTTGAGCGTTGGCGAAGTGCATGCCGAATCACCCGGGGGAAGAGGGGCGCAGCACGATGAGCACCGATTCAGCGGCAACACCGGCGACGCGGATCGCGGACGGCTACGCCGTCGCGGGCCAGGCATTGGAATTGGGCACGGTCGTCATCGACGGTGCGGCCGACCCGTCGGCGCAGATCCGCATCCCGCTCGCGACGGTGAACCGGCACGGCCTGGTGGCCGGTGCGACGGGCACCGGCAAGACCAAGACGCTGCAGCTGATCGCCGAGCAGCTCAGCGCCGCGGGCGTGCCGGTGTTGATGGCCGACGTCAAGGGTGACCTGTCCGGGCTGTCGCGGCCGGGGCAGGGCGACGACCGAACCGCCGCGCGCGCCAAGGACACCGGCGATGATTGGCAACCCTCGGGGTTCCCGGTGGAGTTCCTGTCGTTGGGTACCAACGGGATTGGCGTGCCGATCCGCGCGACCGTCGACAGCTTCGGGCCCGTATTGCTGTCAAAAGTATTGGGGCTCAACGCTACTCAAGAATCGACGCTTGGGCTGATCTTCCACTGGGCCAAGGAGCGGAACTGGCCGCTGGTCACCACCGACAATCTACGCGGTGCCATCAGCCACCTCACCAGCGACGAGGGCAAGGAAGATCTGAAGTCCCTGGGCGGCGTGTCGGCGACGACGGCGGGCGTGATCCTGCGGGCGCTGGTGAACCTCGATGCCGAGGGCGGCGACACCTTCTTCGGCGAACCCAAGCTCGACCCGAACGATCTGCTGCGCACCAACGATCAAGGCCAAGGCGTCATTTCGCTGCTGGAGTTCACCGGCCAGTCGGTGCGCCCGGTCATCTTCTCCACCTTCCTGATGTGGTTGCTCGCCGACCTGTACACCCAACTGCCCGAGGTCGGCGACATCGACAAACCCAAGCTGGTCTTCTTCTTCGACGAGGCGCACCTGCTGTTCGCCGACGCGTCCAAGGCCTTCCTGGAACAGGTCGAACAGACGGTGAAGCTGATCCGCTCCAAGGGAGTCGGGGTGTTCTTCTGCACCCAGTTACCCACCGACATTCCCAACGACGTGCTGTCCCAGCTGGGTGCGCGAATTCAGCACGCGCTGCGGGCTTTCACGCCCGACGACCAGAAGGCGCTGTCCAAGACCGTGCGCACCTACCCGAAAACCGATGTCTACGATCTGGAGTCGGCGTTGACGTCGCTGGGAATCGGCGAGGCCGTCGTGACCGTGCTCTCCGAGAAGGGCGCACCCACGCCGGTGGCCTGGACCCGGATGCGGGTGCCCCGCTCGCTGATGGCGTCGATCGGGACAGAGGAGATCACGAAGGCGGCCAAACGCAGTGAGCTGCAAGCGAAGTACGGCCAAACGGTGCAACAACCGGCCCAGCCCCCGCCGGGCCCGCAAGCACCGACCGGATCGCGGTCGCCGCAAGCCCAGTCCGACTACCCGCCCGTCCCGCCGAATAGCCCGGTTCCGCCGATGCCGGAACCCGCGGAGCCCAAAGGGCCGGGCCTGCTGGAAAGGCTCTGGCACGACCGCGACGTACAGAGCGCGGTGAACACCGGGATCCGGGAGATCATTCGGCTCAAGTTCGGCGGCGGAGGCCGTCGCCGCAAGTAACTCCTACCCGCCGCCCAGCTTCTTGTAGAAGCTGCCCACGATGGGCGCGACAATCGCGCGTGGGGCATACCCGCTGGCCACCGACATGGCCTTGGACGTCAGCCCGGGCACGACGCGCATCTTGTTGCGGCCCAACGCATCCAGCGACACCCGGGCGGTGTGCTCGGTGGAGATCCACAAGAAGTCGGGCACCAGCCGCTCGACGATCGAGGCCTCGGCGTCGTCGGGCAGGTCGGTGCGCACCGGGCCGGGCGCCAACAGCGTCACATGCACCCCGGAGCCGCGGAGTTCCCCGCGCAGCGACTCGCTGAACGTGTTGACGAAGGCCTTGGTGGCCGCGTAGGTGGCGTTGTAGGGGATCGGCGAGTTGCCGGCCGCCGAACCGGAAATCAGGATGCCGCCGGCGCGGCGCTCCACCATGCCGGGCAGCACCGCCAGCGTAAGGTCATGCACCCCAAGGACATTCAGCTGCACCTGGGCCTTCTCGCCGGCCGGGTCGAGGGTGGCGACGGGACCGAAGGTTGCGGTGCCGGCGTTGGCGCACAACACCGAGATGGGCCGCGCGGCCAGCTCGTCGCACAGGGTGGCGCGCTCACCCGCGTCGGCCAGATCGGCCGGGCGCACCTCGACGGTGACCCGGTACTTCTCGGTCAGCCGGGCGGCCAGGTCCTTGAGCAGGTCCTCCCGTCGCGCGGTGACGATCAGATGGTGCCCGCGGGCGGCGAGTTCGGTGGCGAGCGCTTCACCGATGTTCTGCGACGCTCCGGTGACAACCGCGCGCGCCTCGGGGCTGGGAGCGGGGATCGGCATGCGCCAATCGTAGACAGCGCGCGAACGGCGATCGGCGGGCGATCGCCGGCGCCGATAGAGTTGCCGGGCATGAGCCAGCCGGAGTCGCGTGCCGCCGCCCCCGTGCGATCGCGGGTGGTGGCGTGGGCGCTCTGGGATTGCGGCTCGACCGGGCTGAACGCGATCGTGGCCACCTTCGTCTTCGCCGTCTATTTGACCAGCAGTGTTGGCGTGGGCATCGGCGGCAGCACCACGCCGGCGAGTTGGCTGGGCCGGGCGGCGGCCATCGCCGGGTTGACGGTCGCGCTGCTGGCGCCCGCCGTCGGCGTGTGGGTGGAGTCGCCGCATCGGCGGCGGGTGGCGCTGAGCGTGTTGACCGCGTTAGCGGTGACGTTGACCGGCTCGATGTTCTTCATCCGCGATCGGCCCGGCTATCTGTGGGCGGGCCTGGTGCTGCTGGGGGCGACGGCGGCCTGCGGCGATCTGGCCAGCGTCCCGTACAACGCCATGCTGCGCCAGCTCTCGACGCCGCGCACCGCCGGTCGGATCTCCGGGTTCGGCTGGGCGGCGGGCTATGTCGGCAGCGTCCTGCTGTTGCTGGTGATCTACACCGGCTTCATCGCCGGATCGGGTTCAGGCCCGGATGCCACGCGCGGGCTGCTGCGAGTTCCGTTGCGCGACGGGCTTTATGTGCGGGAGGCGATGCTGGTGGCCGCGGCCTGGTTGGCGCTGTTCGCGCTGCCGTTGCTGTTCGTCGCGCACCGGCTCACCGAGTCCGCCGAGGGGTATCGGCCGACGAGCATGCTGGGCGGATATCGCAAGCTGTGGACCGAGGTCCGCGAGGAATGGCGGCGCGATCGCAACCTGGTGTACTTCCTGTTCGCCAGCGCGCTGTTCCGGGACGGACTGGCGGCGATCTTCGCCTTCGGCGCGGTGCTCGGCGTCAACGTCTACGGCATCTCCCAGGCCGACGTGCTGGTGTTCGGGGTGGCGGCCAGCGTGGTGGCCGCCGTGGGTGCGGTGCTGGGCGGTTTCGTCGACCACCGGGTCGGATCCAAGCCCGTCATCGTCGCGTCCCTGCTGGCCATCGTCGTGCTGGGGCTGACCCTGATGGCGTTGTCCGGGCCGGTGGCGTTCTGGGCCTGTGGCCTGCTGCTGTGCATGTTCATCGGGCCGTCGCAATCGTCGTCGCGCGCCCTGCTGCTGCAGATGGCCAAGCACGGCAGGGAAGGCGTCGCGTTCGGCCTCTACACCATGACCGGGCGGGCGGTGTCGTTCGTGGCGCCGTGGCTGTTCTCGGTGTTCGTCGACGCGTTCGGGGCGGTGCGCGCCGGCCTCGGCGGGATCTCGTTGGTGCTGACCGCCGGGCTGCTGGCCATGCTCGCGGTGCGGGTCCCGCGCCGCGCCCCCGTCGCCGTCGAAGCGGCATGACGCCGCCACGGCGACCTGCCGCCGCCACGGCGACCTGCCGCCGCGTCATTGCGACCTGACGCCGCCCGCGACCTGCCGCCGCCGCGCCGAGTGTGGGGGATACGTCCGTCCGCGCGCCGGCAATCGTGCATAGGCCCCACGGTCGGCGGGCCGCGATGTTCGCTCAGCCGCGGGCGTCGCAGATGGTCAACCCCCCGCCGACGCGTCTGCTGACCTGAACCCCGTTGACGGTCACGGTGCAGGTGACGCTGTGACCGATGTTGACGATCGTGACGTTGGCCGGGTGCACGGCGGACTTGGACAGGCTGACCTGCTTGCTCCACGGCAACGCGACATTGAATTCGGTCTGGATGAGGTCGCCGGTGTCGATGTACATGATGCTGATCGCCCGGCCCTCCCCGGACACGGTGTAGACGACGTCCTGCATCGCGGCCGGGCCGGTCGTCGCGGTGGGCGGCTCGGGCTCGCTGGTGGGCGGTATCGGCGCCGGGATGAGCGAGGGGGACCTGTGCGTCGACGTCGTCGGGGTGTCCGGGCTTGGCTCCGGCATGGCCGGCAACGGCGGCACGGCGGTCTGCGTCTTGATCGCGTCGTTGGCGAGCACCAGCGCGATCACCAGGGCGACCACCAGCAGCACCGCCGCGCCCGCGGCGATCCACAGCCAGCGCGGCGATTTCGGCTCGCCCGGCGGCGGAGCCATGCCCGGGGCGTGCGGGTCGCCGCCCGGGGGAAGCTCCTGCTGCCAGTAGGCGGGCAGCTGCTTGGTCGGGTTGGTTTCGTTCGCGGCGGGCGCCCAGGGTGACATCGTCGGGCCGTAGGTGGGCGCGTACGGAGTCTGGTCGGCATACGCCGGTTCGACGGACGGCGAGTACCGCGGCTGCGGCGGACTGAACCGCTCGGTGGGACGTGAATCGTTCATGTCCACCTCATGGCTTGCAGGGTACCCGGGCTCGGCGCTGACGCCCTGACTCACCTTACGACGGCGGGCTCACGGGCACTGGTTTCCGGCCGCCAGCGCAGCGACCGTCATGGCCCGCATGATGGCGCGCGATCGGGCGGCGCGGGCCGGCTTGCCGCGCCCGGAATCCTGGGACTTCATGCTGTGCGGCGTCGAATTGAGGAGACCGAACACGGCGTGCGCGGTCAGCCGGGCATCGGCCTCGGCCAGCTCGGGGTTCAGCTCGCGCAACACCCCCACCCAGACCTCGACGTACTGCCGTTGCGCCTTGCGCACCTGCCTCTCGGCCGGCTTGGGCAGGTAGGCGAGGTCGCGGTCCTGGATCCGGATCAGGTCGGGTTCGTTCAGCGCGAAGTCGAGGTGGAAGTCGATCAGGCCGTCCAGCGCGGCGGCGGCATCGGCGCTGCGGGCGCGGACCTGCCGGGCGCCGGCGAGCAGCCGAGTGCTGATCCCGACCAGCAATTCGACCAGCAGCGACTCCTTGTTGGGGAAGTGCCGGTAGATGGCCGGACCGCTGACGCCGGCCGAGGCGCCGATGTCTTCCAGCCGCACCGCCAGGAAACCGCGCTCGGCGAACAGCCGCTCGGCGGCGGACAGTAGCTGGAGCCGGCGGTCAGACTTCAACTGGCTCCGCCGATTTGGCGGCTGCGCGCCGCCGGCCCGGCTTTCGGAGGCAGACGTTGTCATGACGGACCTCCGTCTGTGTCGATCCCGCCCAACCTAGCACGAGTTATTCGCAATTAACTCGTATCGTGCCGCGGTGCCCGCTCCCTGGACCGGCAACGGCGACGATGGTATTCTCGACCACCGAGTTAATCAGAATTAACTCAAAGCTCCGACCGCCCGACGGCAAGGAGGCTGCTGCGGCGATGGACAAGGTGATGGCCGCACCCGCGAAGGCTGACCCGGTGTCGTTCGCCGACGAGCACCGCCGGCTGGTCGGCGAGTTGAATGCCAAGCTGGCCGCGGCCGCGCTGGGCGGCAACGAGCGCGCCCGCGAACGCCACGTCAGCCGCGGAAAGCTGCTGCCCCGCGAACGGGTGGACCGCCTGCTCGACCCGGGTAGCCCTTTCCTGGAACTCTCGCCGCTGGCCGCCGACGGCATGTACGACGACGAATCCCCGGGAGCCGGAATCATCACCGGGATCGGCCGGGTGTCCGAGCGCGAGTGCGTGATCGTCGCCAACGACGCGACGGTCAAGGGCGGCACCTACTACCCGATGACGGTCAAAAAACACCTGCGCGCCCAGGAGGTGGCGCTGCAGAACCGGCTGCCGTGCATCTACCTGGTCGACTCCGGCGGCGCCTTCTTGCCGCGCCAAGACGAGGTGTTCCCCGACCGCGAGCATTTCGGCCGCATCTTCTACAACCAGGCGACCATGAGCGCCAAGGGAATTCCGCAAGTGGCGGCGGTGCTGGGCTCCTGCACGGCCGGCGGCGCCTACGTGCCGGCGATGAGCGACGAAGCCGTCATCGTGCGCGAGCAGGGCACGATTTTTCTGGGCGGCCCGCCGCTGGTCAAGGCGGCGACCGGAGAGGTGGTGTCGGCCGAAGAGCTGGGCGGCGGCGACCTGCACTCGCGTATCTCCGGGGTGACCGATCACCTCGCCGACGACGACGAGCACGCGCTGCGGATCGTCCGCTCGATCGCGGCCACCTTCGGCCCGCGCGAGCCCAGCCCGTGGCAGGTGCGCACCCCGGTCCCGCCCAAGGCCGCGCAGAACGAGCTCTACGACGTGGTGCCGCCCGACCCGCGGGTGCCCTACGACGTGCACGAGGTCATCGTGCGGTTGGTCGACGGCGGCGAATTCAGCGAATTCAAGGCCAATTACGGCAAGACGCTGGTGACCGGGTTCGCCCACATCCACGGCCACCCGGTGGGCATCGTCGCCAACAACGGTGTGCTGTTCAGCGAATCCGCTTTGAAGGGAGCACATTTCATCGAGCTCTGCGACAAACGCAAGGTGCCGCTGCTGTTCCTGCAGAACATCGCCGGGTTCATGGTGGGACGCGACTACGAGGCCGGCGGCATCGCCAAGCACGGCGCCAAGATGGTCACCGCCGTCGCCTGCGCGCGGGTGCCCAAGCTGACCGTGGTGATCGGCGGATCCTATGGCGCGGGCAATTATTCGATGTGCGGGCGGGCCTACTCGCCGCGCTTCCTGTGGATGTGGCCCAACGCCCGGATCTCGGTGATGGGCGGCGAGCAGGCCGCCTCGGTGCTGGCCACCGTGCGCGGTGAGCAGCTCACCGCGGCCGGCAAGCCCTGGTCGGCCGAGGAGGAAGAGGCGTTCAAGGCGCCTATCCGGGCGCAGTACGAGGACCAGGGCAACCCCTACTATTCAACCGCCCGGCTGTGGGACGATGGGATCATCGACCCGGCCGACACCAGAACCTTTGTCGGGCTAGCCCTTTCGGTGTGCGCGCAGGCGCCGTTGGAGCCCGTCGGCTACGGCGTCTTCCGGATGTGAGTGCAGTGTTCGAAACGGTATTGGTGGCCAACCGCGGCGAGATCGCGGTGCGAGTGATCCGCACCCTGCACCGGCTGGGCATCCGGTCGGTCGCCGTCTACAGCGATCCCGACGCCGCTGCGCGGCATGTGCTCGAGGCCGACGAAGCGGTGCGGCTGGGGCCGGCCGCGGCCCGGGACAGCTACCTGAACATCGACAAGGTCGTCGAGGCGGCGACGCGCACCGGGGCGCAGGCGATCCATCCCGGGTACGGATTCCTCTCCGAGAACGCCGATTTCGCTGCGGCATGCGAACGGGCCGGGGTGGTGTTCCTCGGCCCGCCGGCACGGGCGATCCAGGTGATGGGCGACAAGATCACCGCCAAGAACGCCGTCGCCGAATTCGACGTCCCGGTGGTGCCCGGGGTGGCCAAACCGGGGCTGGGCGACGACGAATTGGTGGCCGCCGCCGAAGAGATCGGCTACCCGGTGCTGATCAAGCCGTCGGCGGGCGGCGGCGGCAAGGGCATGCGCCTGGTGGAAGATCCGGGCAGGCTGCGCGAGGCGCTGGTGGGCGCGCGGCGCGAGGCCGCCTCGTCGTTCGGCGACGACACGCTCTTTCTGGAACGATTTGTGTTGCGCCCCAGGCACGTCGAGGTGCAGATCCTGGCCGACACGCACGGCAACGTCGTGCATCTCGGCGAACGCGAGTGCAGCCTGCAGCGGCGCCATCAAAAGGTCATCGAGGAGGCGCCGTCGCCGCTGCTCGACCCGGCGACCCGGGCGCGGATCGGGACGGCCGCCTGCAACACCGCCCGCAGCGTCGACTACGTCGGCGCCGGCACGGTGGAGT
Organism: Mycobacterium timonense; assembly: GCF_025821985.1. Classification (NCBI taxonomy): domain Bacteria; kingdom Bacillati; phylum Actinomycetota; class Actinomycetes; order Mycobacteriales; family Mycobacteriaceae; genus Mycobacterium; species Mycobacterium timonense. Next base: position 184,528 of record NZ_JACKSY010000042.1, read on the forward strand.
TCATCGTCTCCGCCGATCGGCCAGACGAGTTCTTCTTCATGGAGATGAACACGCGGCTGCAGGTCGAGCATCCGGTCACCGAGGCGGTGACCGGGCTGGACCTGGTGGAATGGCAGCTGCGGGTGGCCGCCGGCGAGAAGCTGGTGTTCGCCCAGGACGACATCGAACTGCGTGGGCACGCGATCGAGGCCCGGGTGTACGCCGAGGATCCGGCGCGGGGCTTCCTGCCCACCGGCGGCCGGGTGCTGGGCGTCTTCGAGCCGTCCGGTGACGGCGTGCGGGTCGACTCCTCGCTGCTGCCCGGCACCGTGGTGGGCAGCGACTACGACCCGATGCTGAGCAAGGTGATCGCCCACGGGGCCGACCGCGACGAGGCGCTGGCCAGACTCGACCGGGCGTTGAGCCACACCGCGATCCTGGGCGTCCAGACCAACGTCGAGTTCCTGCGCTTCCTGCTGGCCGACGAACGGGTACGCGCCGGCGATCTGGACACCGCGCTGCTGGATGGGCGGCTGGCCGACTGGGCGCCGCTGCCCGCACCCGACGACGTGCTCGCCGCGGCCGGGCTGTACCGGCAATCGGCGCTGGCCGCCCGGGCGCGCCGCTTCGCCGGCAACCCGTGGGCGGCGCCGACGGGGTGGCGGGCCGGCGGTAGCCCGGCACCGGTCCGTACCGACATGCGCACCGCGCTGCGTACCGAGACGGTGTCGGTGTGGGGGCCACCCGAGGCCGCCGAAGTACAGGTCGGTGCCGGCGAAAGGCTTTCGGCCAGCGCGCATCTCGGGCCGGACCGGATCAGTGTGACGCTGGACGGCCGGCGCCGCGACTACCGCTGGGCCGAGGCCGACCGGCACCTGTGGATCGCCGACGAGCGCGGAACCTGGCACCTGCGCGAGGCCGAACAGACCACCATTCACCGCGCCGCCGGCCCGCAGCGGGCCGAGATCCTCAGCCCGATGCCGGGCAGCGTGATCGCCGTCCAAACCCCTTCGGGCAGCGACGTTTCCGAAGGCGACGTGGTGGTCGTCGTGGAGGCGATGAAGATGGAGCACTCGCTGGCCGCGCCGGTTTCCGGACGGGTGGAGGTGCTGGTCTGCGTCGGCGACCAGGTGAGCGTGGACCAGGTGCTGGCCCGGGTGGTGCCCGAGGAATCCGACCCGCCGGCCGATTCGAGTAAGGACGAGACATGACCACATCCCTCACCGCGGGAACGCTGCCCAAGGAATACCAGGACCTGCGCGACACCGTCGCCGAGTTCGCGCGGACCGTCGTCGCCCCCGTGTCAGCCAAACACGATGAGGAACACAGCTTTCCGTACGAGGTCGTCGCCAAGATGGGGGAGATGGGCCTGTTCGGCCTGCCCTTCCCCGAGGAGTACGGCGGCATGGGCGGCGACTACTTCGCGCTGTCGCTGGCGTTGGAGGAACTGGGCAAGGTCGACCAGTCGGTGGCCATCACCCTGGAGGCCGGGGTCAGCCTGGGCGCCATGCCGATCTACCGGTTCGGCAACGAGGAACAGAAACGCAAGTGGCTGCCGGACTTGACGGCCGGGCGGGCGCTGGCCGGCTTCGGGCTCACCGAGCCGGGCGCCGGTTCCGACGCCGGCGCCACCCGCACCACCGCCCGGCTCGAGGACGGCGAATGGGTGATCAACGGCAGCAAGCAATTCATCACCAACTCGGGAACCGACATCACGTCGCTGGTCACCGTCACCGCCGTCACCGGCACGGTCGGCGCGGACAAGAAGGAGATCTCCACCATCATCGTGCCCAGCGGCACACCGGGATTCACCGTCGAACCGGTCTACAGCAAGGTGGGCTGGAACGCGTCGGACACCCACCCGCTGAGTTTTTCCGACGCCCGGGTGCCGGAAGAGAACCTGCTCGGGGCCCGCGGGACGGGCTACGCGAACTTCCTGTCCATCCTGGACGAGGGCCGCATCGCGATCGCCGCACTGGCGACCGGCGCCGCGCAGGGCTGCGTCGACGAGAGCGTCAAGTACGCCAAGGAGCGCCAGTCGTTCGGTCAACCGATCGGTAGCTATCAGGCGATCAGCTTCAAGATCGCCCGAATGGAGGCGCGTGCCCACGTGGCCCGCACCGCGTACTACGATGCGGCTGCAAAGATGTTGGCGGGCAAGCCCTTCAAGAAGGAGGCGGCGATCGCGAAGATGATCGCGTCGGAAGCGGCGATGGACAACGCCCGCGACGCAACCCAGATCCATGGCGGCTACGGCTTCATGAACGAATATCCGGTGGCCCGTCACTACCGCGACAGCAAGATCCTCGAAATCGGCGAGGGCACCACCGAGGTGCAGCTGATGCTCATCGCCCGCTCGCTGGGGCTGTCATGAGCGAACCAGTCAAATCGGTTGTCCAGCGCGGCTTGTGGTTCGAAGAGTTCGAGATCGGCACCACCTACCTGCACCGCCCCGGTCGCACGATCACCGAGGCCGACAACGTCTTGTTCACCACGCTGACCATGAACACCCAGTCGCTGCACCTCGACGCGGCCTGGGCCGCGCAGCAGCCGGGCTTTCGCGGCGAGCGGCTGGTGAACTCCATGTTCACCCTGTCCACCCTGGTGGGGCTGTCGGTGTCGCAGCTGACGCTCGGCACCATCGTGGCCAACCTGGGCTTCTCCGAGGTGTCGTTCCCCAAGCCCGTCTTCCACGGCGACACCCTCTACGCCGAAACCGTCTGCACCGGCAAGCGCGAGTCCAAGAGCCGGCCCGGCGAGGGCATCGTCACCCTCGAGCACACCGGGCGCAACCAGCACGGCGACGTCGTGGCCCGCGCCGTGCGCACCACGCTGGTGCAGAAGCGCCCAAGCGACCAGGAGGCCCCGTGAACCCGCACGCCGCCGGTCCGGCATGGCTGTTCTGCCCGGCCGACCGTCCCGAGCGTTTCGCCAAGGCAGCCGCGGCCGCCGACGTGGTGATCCTCGACCTGGAGGACGGCGTGGCCGAGGCGGACAAGCCCGCCGCCCGCAAGGCATTGCTGGAGACGCCGCTGGACCCCGAGCGCACCGTGGTGCGGGTCAACGCCGCCGACACCGACGAGTACGCCCGCGATCTGGAGGCGTTGGCCGGTACCGCGTACACCACGGTGATGCTGTCCAAGACCGAATCGGCGGTCCAGGTGCAGACCCTGGCGCCGCGCGGGGTGATCGCGCTGCTGGAGACCCCGCGCGGGGCGGTGTTCGCCACCGAGATCGCGGCGGCCCAGAACACGGTGGCGCTGATGTGGGGCGCCGAGGACCTGGTCGCCACGCTCGGCGGCAGCTCGAGCCGCCGGGCCGACGGCAGCTACCGGGACGTCGCCCACCACGTGCGCTCGACCGCCCTGCTGACCGCGTCGGCCTTCGGCCGGGCCGCGCTCGACGCCGTCCACTTGGACATCCGCGACCTCGACGGGTTGCGGGCCGAGGCCGAAGACGCCGTCGCGCTGGGCTTTGCCGGAACGGTGTGCATCCACCCGAGCCAGGTTCCGGTGGTGCGCCAGGCGTACCGCCCGCCCGAGGAGAAGCTGGACTGGGCGCGACGGGTGCTGGCGGCCGCCCGCAGCGAACGCGGGGTGTTCGCATTCGAGGGACAGATGGTCGACTCGCCGGTGCTCAAGCACGCGCAGATGATGCTGCGCCGGGCGGGTGAGACGGCCGCGGGCTGACCGTCCCGCCGCGGCCGGCCCGCCCGCCCGGCTGAGCGGCGACACGTCCGGGCCGTCGGTGCAATCAACGCGGTCTCTTCTGATTCGGGCGCATAATGGTGAGTACGCCAGTGTCGCGGCGAGCGAAGCCTTTCGTGTAGCTGGCGATCGACTTCCGCTCGCGGTATGCACCGAGCAAGGGAGGCGGTATGGCGCAGACATCTCAGCCGCCGATGACCGTCGACCTGCAACCGGTGCAACTCGTCGCCGCCGACGGCACCCCGACCCCCGAACATCGCTACAGCCGTGAGCTTCCCGCGGAGACGCTGAGCTGGCTCTACGAGATGATGGTGCTCACCCGGGAGCTCGACGGCGAATTCGTGAACCTCAAACGCCAAGGCCAGTTGGCGCTGTTCGCGTCCTGCCGCGGTCAGGAAGCCGCTCAGGTGGGCGCGACGGCCTGCCTGCGCAAAACCGACTGGTTGTTCCCCCAATACCGGGAACTCGGCGCCTTTTTGGTGCGCGGCATCCCGCCCGGCAACGTCGGGGCGGTGTGGCGCGGAACGTGGCACGGCGGACTGGGATTCACCGACAAGTGCTGCGCTCCGCTGTCCATCCCGATCGGCACCCAAACCCTGCACGTGGTGGGCGCGGCGATGGCCGCCCAACGGCTGGGCGAAGATTCGGTGACGATCGCGTTCCTGGGCGACGGAGCCACCAGTGTGGGCGACGTGCACGAGGCGCTGAACTTCGCCGCCGTGTTCCGCACACCCTGCGTGTTCTTCGTGCAGAACAACCAGTGGGCGATTTCCCTGCCGGTCGCCAAACAGACCGCCGCACCGTCGTTGGCGCACAAGGCAATTGGCTACGGGATGCCCGGCATCCGGGTGGACGGCAATGACGTGCTGGCCTGCTACGCGGTGACGGCCGAGGCCGCCGCCCGGGCCCGCGCCGGGGGCGGCCCGACGTTGATCGAGGCGATCACCTACCGGCTGGGGCCGCACACCACCTCCGATGACCCGACCCGGTACCGGACACAGGACGAGGTCGACCACTGGGCCGCGCTGGACCCGATCCCGCGCTACCGCAGCTACCTGCAGGGCCAGGGCCTGTGGTCGGAGCGCTTGGAGGAGCGGGTGATCGGGCGCGCCACGCGGATGCGCGCCGAGCTGCGCGACGCGGTGTTCGATGCGCCCGATCTCGACGTCGACGAGGTGTTCACCGCGGTGTACGCCGAAATCACGCCGGAGCTGCAGGCGCAGCGCCGTGCGCTGCGGACCGAACTCGAGAAAAGTGATTGAGAGATGACCCAGCTCGCTGATCGCCCGACCGGCCACGGCGAAACCCTCACCGCGGCAGTGCAGGACGTCGCGCTCGGCGCGCAGGCGTTGACCATGGTGCAGGCGCTCAACCGTGCCCTGCACGACGCGATGGCCGCCGACGAGCGGGTGCTGGTGTTCGGTGAAGACGTCGCGGTCCAGGGCGGGGTCTTCCGGGTGACCGAAGGGCTGGCGGAGGCGTTCGGCGAGAGTCGTTGCTTCGATACGCCGTTGGCGGAATCCGCGATCATCGGCATCGCGGTGGGGCTGGCGCTGCGCGGCTTCGTGCCGGTGCCCGAGATCCAGTTCGACGGGTTCTCCTACCCGGCGTTCGACCAAGTGGTCAGCCATCTGGCGAAGTACCGCACCCGGACCCGCGGCGCGATCGACATGCCGGTGACGGTCCGGGTACCGTCGTTCGGCGGAATCGGTGCCGCCGAACATCATTCGGAATCCACCGAGTCGTACTGGGCGCACACCGCCGGCCTGAAGGTGGTGGTGCCGTCCAACCCGGCCGACGCGTACTGGCTGCTGCGCCACGCCATCGCCTGCCCGGACCCGGTGATGTACCTGGAGCCCAAGCGTCGCTACCAAGGCCGCGGCCTGGTGGACGCCGGCCGGCCCGAACCGCCGATCGGGCGGGCGATGGTGCGCCGGGCGGGGACCGACGTGACCGTCGTGACCTACGGCAGTCTGGTCGGCACGGCGGTCGGGGCCGCCGAAGAGGCTCAGCGCCAACGCGGTTGGAGCCTGGAGGTCATCGACCTGCGGTCGTTGGTGCCGCTGGACTTCGACACCATCGCGACGTCCATCCACCGGACCGGTCGGTGCGTGGTGATGCACGAGGGGCCGCGGACCCTGGGTTACGGAGCCGAGCTGGCCGCCCGCATCCAGGAGGAGTTGTTCTACGAACTGGAGGCGCCGGTGTTGCGCGCGTGCGGATTCGACACCCCCTACCCGCCGGCCCGGCTGGAGAAGTGGTGGCTGCCGGGCCCGGACCGGCTGCTGGACTGCGTCGAGCGCACGTTGGAGCTGCCGTGAGCGACGAGCGCGTCAAACCGTTTCTGGTCCCGGATCTCGGCGAGGGACTCGAAGAGGTGACCGTGACGCACTGGAACGTCGCGGTGGGCGACGACGTCGAGCTCAACCAGGTGTTGTGCACGGTGGAGACGGCCAAGGCCGAGGTGGAGCTGCCCAGCCCGTACGCGGGGCGGATCGTCGAAATGAACGGCGCCGAGGGCGATGTGCTCAAGGTGGGCGCGGTGCTGGTGCGGCTGGACACCGCCCCCGAGAGCGGCGAGCCGCCAGCGGCCGAGACGGCGCCCACACTGGTCGGTTACGGCGCCGATGCCGGGATCGACACCAGCCGGCGGACCGCCCGCCCGCTGGCTGCCCCTCCGGTGCGCAAGCTGGCCAAGGAGCTGATGGTCGACCTCGGCTCGCTGCGGCCCCGCTCCGGCGCCGTCATCACCCGCGAGGATGTGCTCTCGGCGGCCCACGGCACCGGCAACGGGGCCGAGGTCCGGCCGGTTCAGGGCGTCCAGGCCCGGATGGCCGACAAAATGACCTTGTCGCACAAGGAGATTCCGGCCGCGACGGTTAGCGTGCAGGTCGACTGCACCGCACTGGTCCGGCTGTCCGAGCGGCTGGGTCCGGCGGAGCAGAGGATAACGCCGTTCGTGCTGACGCTGCGGCTGCTGGTCATCGCGTTGCGCCGCAACGAGATCATGAACTCGACCTGGGTCGACACCCCGCAGGGGCCGCAGGTGCGCATCGAGCATCGGGTGCACCTGGGCGTCGCGGTGGCCACCGAACGGGGCCTGCTGGTGCCGGTCATCGCCGACGCACACACCAAGACGACTCGTGAATTGGCAAGTCGGGCAGCAGAATTGATCTCCGGCGCGCGTGCCGGCTCGCTCACGCCGGGGGAGCTGCGGGGATCGACGTTCACCGTGTCGAACTTCGGGGCGCTAGGCGTGGACGACGGTGTGCCCGTGATCAACCACCCCGAAGCGGCCATCCTGGGGATGGGTGCGATCAAGCCACGCCCGGTGGCCGTCGGCACGGAGGTCGTGGTGCGCCCGACCATGTCGCTCAGCGCCGTGTTCGACCACCGCATCGCCGACGGCGCGCAGGCGGCTCGATTCGTTTGCGAGCTGCGGGATTTGATCGAATCGCCGGAAACCGCGCTGCTGGATTTGTGAGCCTACTTGCGTTGCGCGGCGGCCAATCGCTGTGCGAACTCCGGTGATTGAATGGAATGTGCCTGCGGGCCCAGCTCGGTGCGCATGGCGTGCTGATGCTGTTCGTTGTCGAGCGAGCCGAGACTGATGGTGGCGCGCATCGTGGCCTTGGTCGCCAGCACCACCTCGCGCGGGGCGGCCGCCGGGCCGGCGGCCAGTTCGAGCGCCGCGGCCACCGGGTCGTCCGCGACGCTGAGCGCCAGGCCATGGCGCACCGCGGCCTCGGCGTCGAAGCGCATGCCGAACAACAGGGCCGCGCGGGCGACCTGCGGGCCCACCGCGCGCTGCAGCATCCAGGTGGCGCCTCCGCCCGGGTGCAGGCCCAGCTGCTGGAATCGCGGATCGAACAGGGCGGCGGGCCCGGCGATGCGCACGTCGGCCGCCAGGGCCAGGTTCAGGCCCGCGCCGACGGCCGCGCCGTTGACCGCGGCGATGGTGGGCAGCCGGCAACTTCCGATCGCCATGAAGCCGTCGTAAAGCTGCTGCAGCCCCGTCTCGGCCGAGCCTCCGCCGGCGGCGCCCAGGGCGCTGAGGTCGGCGCCGGCGCAAAACGCCTTGCCGGCGCCGGTGATCACCACGGCGTGCACGTCGGAGTCGGCCTCGACCCGCTCGACGGCCTCGCGCAACCGCCCCGACATCTCGGCGGTCACCGCGTTGCGCCGGTCGGGATCGTTGACGGTGATGAGCGCGACGTGGTTCTCGATGTCGAGCAGGACGAGGTTTGACTGGGCCATCGGGCACCTCCGGTTCGGGTGTGGGCTGCGGTCTCGGCTCGCCGCCAGGAGTGACGCGGCGACAGGGCGAGGTAAGGGTACTGCGAGGCCTTGCCGGGCCCCCGCGCGAGCAGTCCCCTCGCCCGGTCCCAGCGCGAGCAGTCACAAAAGCGCCCTGAAGCCCGGCGTGTCGGGTGCTTTTGCGTCTGCTCGCGGGGCGACGGGCGGGCGCGGTCGGCGCGGCCGGCCCGTCACGGCGCGCCGGCGCGGTCAGGCCTCGGGTTTCGCCAATTTCTTGGCCAGCTCATCGAGTTCGGCCTGGCGTGCGCGCACCGCACAGGCCCGGTAGTCGCTGCGTGAGCCGTACGTCATCGTCGGCGGCAGAGCATCGTTGCGCAATCTGGTGTTAGCGTAATGGATTGCGGCATCGATCATTTCGATGTAGCGCTCGGCGTCGTGCTCGGCGCAGGAACCCTCGATGCGCTGGATCTCGTCCCAACACGGATACGACGTGTACCGCGCGTCGAGTTGTTGTTGTGAGACTTGCGATCCGAAGTAGCAACGCCAGTCGCGGCTCAGCCAGCCCCTGGTCTTGACTTCGACTTTGATTCGATTGCCAACTCCGGCTATGAACCTCGGTTTCCCAACCCGGACCACCGGCTGCCAGTCACTCGACGCCATGTTTCGCCAACCCCTCGAAGAGAAGACGCTCTAAGTAATGATCTCCCCGTGAGCGTCATCTGCTCGTCTTGACACGCTGTTCCCAGAATGCTGAAACCGCAAACTTTTCACAACACTTGATTTTTCGGCGCAGGTGCGGTCCGTTTAGCGTGCCCGAAACGCCATGACCGGCGGTTCGGCGTGCGTTTTCCGCGGTGCTTGATCCCGGTCGTGACCGCGCCGGACCCGACGAGCGCGGCCCTGGTGTGCCGTTCCGGCGCCGCGGCGTCCATAGTTGAAGTGGCGCAACGTGTTTCGGCTGCGGCCGATCGGCTCAGAGGTGGGCCGCCACGAAAGTCGCGGCCTGGGCCGGCATGCCGGACTGTCGGTAGGACAGGTGCGCGGGGGAGACCATCTCGTCGTGCGACGGCAGCGCCAGCGGTCCGCCAGGAGTGCACACCGGATCGCCGGGTGCGCACAAGTCAATGGCTTTGGCCCCGTACCACGGGCTGACCACGCTGACCGGCGCGCCCAGATACCGGTCGGACGGATTGCCGAACAGGGCCAGCGCTGATACGTGCTCGGCCTGGTCGGCGTTCAGCGTCTGCGGAATCAACCCCGCCACCGGCGCCTGCGCGATGGTGATCAGGTCGATCACCATGGCGCCCTGGGAATATCCGCCGAGCACCAGCTTGGTTTGGGGCAGTCGGCCACCATGGACTGGACGTGAGCGCTGGCGTCGCCGGCGCCGGCGGACGCCGAGGCGGCGAAATCGTCGTCGGCGGGGTAGTTGACCGGATACACGCCCAGCGACCGGGCGCCGGCCTGGCTGCGCAGCGCCTCGACGAATGCCTGCCCAACCCCGCCCACCCCGGGCGGCTCGGCGGTGCCGCGGGCGAACGTCACCTCGATGTCGGGGCACGGCGCGGCGGATGCGGGCAGCGGCGCGCCCAGCAGCGTCGCCCCGGCCGTCACTGCCCCGGCGCCCAGCAAACCCGCCCATCGGCGTGCGTTCACCCGCCCATGCTGACATATCGGGAGCGTGGCGCGCCGGGAATTCGCCGCCGCGATCCACCCTGGTGCCCCGTTGACCCAGGTCCGGCGTCTCGCCGCTGGGCCGAAGAACGGGGCGATGCGACGCTGCCCTGCTGACTTCCGTTGTGGCACAACGGTTTTAGATGTGCGCCGGCTGGGCGTTTGGCGTGCTGAGTTCGGCGGCCGATTCGCGGCGCCCCGCCAATTGATGGCTACCGGCAAAGCGGCTTCGTATTGTCGTCTTTGCAGTGAATACAATACTCGTCGTCTTGATTTTGTGTTTCGTGTATCGAATGACATCCAGGGCACTCCTGAATGTATTTGTGGTTCGGATTCAAGCACGGCGTCATCAGCGCTTGTTTTTGCCGGAATCGGTTTGCTGAACTTCGACTTCTACTGGCTGGCATCCCGATCGATTTTCCTGTTCAGTCGGTGAGAAGCGGTTCCTGTGACCGCAGCCACAAGCCTTTGCGCCTGTCAAATTTCTGTTCCCCGCCGCGCCCGGTTCAAACCCCCGCGTGCCGGGTGCCGCGAAAATACCGCACGCCGCCTGCGGGCGCGACGTCACGGGTCCACTTACCCGAGCCCGCGAAAATGGCGTAGTCGGCTACTCTAGACGACTCGTTCCGCCGCGCCGGAGACTTTTAGAGTCCCTGTCCCCTCTCGCGGAAGGTTCTGCTCATGACCATCCTTGCCACCACCCTCGTCCATCCCAACCCCGGGGTCGCGTGGGACGACATCCAAAAGCAACTCAAGCGCGCCAGCGGGCTTGCCCGCAAACACGGCGCGGAGAACGTCACGGTGCTGGTCAACATGGTCGGAGGCCAGGGCACCAACTCCATCGGCTTCCTGACCACCGCCAAGGACTGGGCCACCTACGGCCAGATCCAGCAGAGCCTCAGCAGTGACCCGGATTACCAGGGCCTGCTCGTGGACTCGGCACAGATCGCCACCTGGGAGAACTACGTCAGCCAGACGATCGAGGTCTAGCCACCCGCTGTCACGTCGTCGCTGACAAGCGTCGGCATGCTCCTGTCATCGATCGCCTAGGTAGTCCTCGTGACTACCTAGGCGACAGGGGCCGGCCCGCCACCGGGCAATCGCTCGCCACCGAGGGGTTGGCGCGACGCCCGGTCGCGGAGGCCAAGGTCATACAACGGTCTCGGTGCCCCCGGCACGACTCGAACGTGCGACCTAGGATTAGAAGGACTTTTCGGCCGTTGCTGACGGGCGTCTAGCAACGGCTGTGCTTGCCGTGGCCCTTGCAGCTGCCCTAATGCCCCAGTGTCCCTACGCTGCTGAAAGCCAGCAAACCGATACAGGACAGTAATCGGCAAAAGCCCAGGTCGCCAGTGATCCCAGCAACTTTGCTCGCGGGGGTGACAAGGTGGGTACAGGCCGGGTTTGCCGTGCTCCGGACAGTAATGGGGCTTGCCCGATACAGCGGCGGAAATGCCAGCGGCAGCAGCCGGGGAGGCTGTTGTATCGCTCACGGCGTTTCCTTCCGAAATCCGTCGGTCCTCCGCGCTAGGGTGCTGGCAGCTAGGGCACTGGCTCTTGTCAAACAACGCACGGAAGAGTTCAAAGACCGATGAGTGTCACGAACGGCATAACTACGGCAAGCGGTCAGGGCTCCTACAACGCCGCCGCCGAAGAGGCCTGGATGGCAAAGGAGTGCCCGAATTGTGCTGCTCCGATGACATTCGCCGTTGCTCAGCGGTTTGTACGAACACCGCAAAACCAGAATAGGCTCGTCAATGTTTGGCTTTACTGCGTGAAGTGCAGGCGGGGCGCAGTTGACAACGACGGGGCGATATCACCGGGCAAGAGAGAGTACCCCACGCCGGACGGTACGCCGGATGCGGAGAAGCTGCTGTGGGAGGAAATTCGAAGCTGCCTATCGGTCAATGCCTACAATGCGGTCGCCATGCTGTGCCGAAAGCTGTTGCTACACCTTGTTTTCACGCATGAACGAAGTCAGAACCCTGGAGCCACGCCACGCAACATCACCTTTGCGCAGGCCGTCCAGTACCTCCTAGACAATGGGGTGATCACTGCCGCGAACGAGCCCCTTGCGGTGGAAATAAAGAACATTGGCAACCGAGCGAACCACGAGCTTCCTAACATCACTGAAGGCGATGCCCGAAAGATCCTGCTGTTCATGAATTATCTCTTCGTCAGTCTGTATGAGATACCCAAGCAAGCAAGTATACCAACAGTTTTCGTTGGTACAGCCGCTGAACCCTATGAAGGAGACCTAGAGCCAGATGTCGGCAGCGACCACGCCCAGGAGTGAAATTGGGGGACGGATCGCTACTGGCGGATAGCTTCCTATCGCGCAACTCATGGCTGTCTGGTGTTGTGGTCGCGGTGGTCCTGTTCCTGATCACCACAGGTCTTGCGTTGCACTGGCGTAACCGAGACAAGGACTCAAAACACCTGGATTATCAAATCCTTTCGGATACACCGATTGTCACCAGCCGCGACCGACCTGAAATCTTGAAGGTCATCTACGGCGCGAACAAAGTTAGCAACCCCTTCATCACTGAACTGAGGTCAAAAACACTGGCAAGCAGTTGTCGAAGCAGGCGATCTCCTTGCTCCTTTGGCGATCCGGCAAAGCGGCGCAACGGTTTCGGACATCAATGATCTCGGCCAGTCGGAGCCGAACCTCATCAACTTCTCGAAATCAGTGTTGATGGCTCCACAGGAACAAAGCCGGTCAACGTCAGGCCATACACACTCGATCCCGGTGGTTGGCTCATTATAGTGATTTACGACAGTAGCTCCCCGGCTCGCGAAAGTGTCACAGCTATCGGGCGAATCAAAGGTCAGACCAGACCGCCCAAGATTTATGAGAAACGAGGGCCCCTTCCTGCAAGCCGCAGAGTAACGCGCGCAGTACCCGTCCTCACGGGCCTTATTCTCCTGGTAGCTGGCCTGTTCGTCGTGTCGATGGAATCGGTGAGCGACAAGGCAAAATCCTTGGCAGCAGTGCCGGCGGCCGCACTCATCGCCCCAGGCTGCGGGATTTTCGGATTTCCCCTCTCACGCAGGATGAGAATCGTGGGTTGTGCCCCGTGAAGTGGTGTAAAGCCGGTCGGCGTTTCGCTTGAGGCTCTGCGAGTTTCCACTATGCCGTGATGGCGGCGGGGGCGGCAACGGATTGGTCGGCTGAATCGGAGCGGGGATGTAATAGGGCCAGGGTGGTCTCGGAGAGATAGCGCTTTTCGGCGATTTGCCATTCGTCGTGGGCTTCGACGAGAACGGAGCCGGCCAG
>NZ_JACKSY010000043.1:0-577 GCF_025821985.1 Mycobacterium timonense
GCCGATGTGACGTACTGCAGCGCAGTGCTCGGCCGATGAGCCGACATCAACTGCGCGGTCGGCCAGGCGATGCGCGGTGTGGTCGTCACAGCCGCTCTGGTCCTGCCTGAGCTAGCGACTTTTAATCCGCAGGTCCTAGGTTCGGGAGTCCTAGTGGGGGCAGACCGGCACGGGCCTGCTCCTCCCAGCCCTGGGAGGAGGCCGCAAAGGCAAGCACACGCGGCGCAAGCGGGCTCAGGTTCAAGCACATGTTCCGGCGCGTGAAGCCCGAGCCGTTCTGCAACGCACGCTGTCCCTGTTTGCGGGATGCAGTTAGTGGAAGGCCTATTTGTTCTGGCTTGTTTGTTGAGTCTTCAGCCGCATATCGGCGGCTTGGCGCTTCTTTCGCTGCTCATCCTGCTTTGCGCGCTGCTTTTTCTGATCCTCCGCATAGCGGACTTCGCTCACTGGCTGCTGAAGGGGCGACTGAGGCGGCTGGTCGATGGGCACTTTGTCTCCAAAAATTCGCGTGGCGGCTAGCCCGTTCAAGCGTACAGCGCACGAGGCCCGCGGACACAAAATCCGAGACCTTCGCCAT
>NZ_JACKSY010000044.1:0-6291 GCF_025821985.1 Mycobacterium timonense
CGCGGCGGCCTTCTCCTCGGCACTGTATCGACGCGTCGTGGGTTTCCCGGGCGACTGTTCCTTCGGCATACCTGCATCCTCGTTTCCAAGGTCAGGAGCCTCCGGGATTTCCAGGGCGTTTCACTCGTGTTGCCTATCGAGTTGGGTGGGGTGGATGCGCTGCTGGATGACCCGGTGTTTTTCGCGCCGTTCGCGGCCTATTTCGACGCCCGGATCGGTCGCCCGTCAATCCCTATGGAAACCTATCTGCGGTTGATGTTTTTGAAGTTCCGCTACCGCCTGGGCTATGAGGTGTTGTGCCGAGAAGTGGCCGATTCGATCTCCTGGCAACGGTTTTGCCGGATCCCGTTGGGCACCCGAGTGCCGCACCCGACCACGTTGATGAAGATCACCAGCCGGTGCGGGGACGAGACGGTGGCCGGGCTGAATGAGGCGCTTTTGGCGAAGGCGACCGCCGGCAAGCTGCTGCGCACCGATAAGGTCCGCGCCGATACCACCGTGGTGGAGGCCGATGTGGGCTATCCGACCGATTCGGGTCTGTTGGCCAAGGCGGTCGGGTCGCTGTGTCGCAGCATGGCACGGATCAAAACCCTTGGTGGCGCGACCCGCACCCCAGCCCGTGATCGGCGCCGGTCGGCGGGGCGACGCGCCCGTGCGATTGCCTCCAAGCTGCGGCTACGTGGCGCCCAGCAGCGCGATCAGGCCCAGGCCGCGGTGCACCGGATCACCGCGGAACTCGCCGACATCGCCCAGGCCGCTGTCGGTGAGGCTGCCGCGGTGTTGCGCAACGCACGACGCGCGCTACACACCGCCACCGGATCTCGCCGAGGCCGGCTGGCCCAGGCGACCAACCACCTCGACACGATGATGCAGCGTACCCAGCGCGTGGTGGCACAGTCGCGCAGTCGGCTGGCCGGGGTAATGCCCGAGTCAGCCACCCGTGTGGTCAGCCTGCACGACGTCGATGCCCGCCCAATCCGTAAAGGACGGCTGGGCAAGCCGGTGGAGTTCGGATATAAAGCCCAGGTCGTCGACAACGCCGATGGGGTCATCCTCGATCACACCGTCGAACTCGGAAATCCCACCGACGCACCGCAATTGGCGCCGGCGATCCAACGGATCGCCCGCAGAACAGGGCGCCCGCCACGCGCGGTCACCGCCGACCGCGGCTATGGCCAGGCATCGGTCGAACGCGACCTGCATGAGCTCGGTGTGGCAAGCGTGGCCATCCCGCGCATGAGTCAACCAGGCGCTGCGCGTCGGGAATTCGAACACCGACGAGCCTTTCGCGACAAAGTTAAATGGCGAACCGGATCCGAAGGACGGATCAACCACCTCAAGAGAAGTTACGGCTGGAACCGAACCGAGCTCACCGGCATCAACGGTGCCCGAACCTGGTGCGGACACGGCGTCTTTGCCCACAACCTCGTCAAGATCAGCGCCCTAGCCGCATAAACCGACAGCACAGCCAATCCGGCACACCCAATCCCGACCGACGCCAACGACCACCCCTCGGCGAACCGTTTTTCAGGTCTTAGTAGCTAGCTGCGAGGCTGTTCACCCAGCCCGGCGTGGACGGGTCCACCTTGGTGGTGGTGCCGTTGAACACGGTCGGTGTCTATTTCCCTGCTCAGGAATGGCGGCCGGTGTGGCGATCACGGGCGAGCGGGTTGGATCCACGCCCGGCACGAGCGCCAGATTTCCGCCGATTCGAACGTGCTGGTGAACCTGTCGCCGGGCATGATCAGGGGCCGTTCGGGGGGTCTGCGTGGCAGCGCGCGTGGGCTGATAGGGGAGAAGTCAGGGTCGGGGTCGCGGGTATATCGGGGCCTTTGAGTGCATGGCGAATTCCGCCAAAGATGTTGAAAGCGTGATGAATCCACTTTCGCGTACGGCGTTGATCTCGTGCGGTCAGGGGCATGTTGTGGCGATCGTGTGGGGTATCTCAAGGTTCGAACAGGGTTGCGAGGGTCGATACGCCCGGATATGTGTCGCACAGTTGTTCGCAACGGATTAGCGACGGCAGGTCGGCGTACGAGGGCTTACATGCCGGGCCGGCGCAGAGGACATGCGGGGGATTAGCAGGGGAGATGCATCGGCAATCGCGGGGCATGGTGGGGTGAGTTCAGGGGCGTCTGCCGGGACTACTCAGGGTGATGGGTAGGGGAGCCATCGGGGAATGGTGATCGCTGGTGATGGACCGAATGCCCCTTGGTATGTGGCGATTTCATTCCACGTCGCGAGTTGCGCCGGTATCGACGGGGCCATCAGGGGGCGTTTGGAGGGCCGTCGCGGGGCCGCAGCGGTGGGTTGCGTGTCGGCTATGTGCGGTCACCGTCGTCGCGATGCCGACCCCGGCTTTCGCCGGAATTGAACGCGGCGGCGATTGCGTCGGCGATGCGCTCCAGGGCGGCAGCGATAGCCCACAGCGCATCGGGCTGAGACGTCGATTTCGGCCCATCCGGCGGTTCCGGCTCGGGAGCCGAAGCTTGGAAAGCGTGAGCTGTGGCCGGCGGTGGCGAGGGCCGCGCCTGATGTGCCGGTTCAACCTGTGGGTGGGCGTTGCGCCCGGGCGGTGTGGGCTCGGCAGCCGTGATGAGCCGCGGTTTCCTGCTTTCGTCCCATTGCACCCAGTAGACCTGCCCGCCGGCGCGGTACGGCGGAGATCTGTGGTCGCCACCATGGTCATGCTCGAGCGCGCATCCATGCACCCAGGCCGCTGGGTGCTGCCCATCAAGTGCAACCAGCGACCGCCACAGTTCGTCGTCGATCAAAACGGTGGCAAAGCACCCATCCGCACTCACCAGATCGCCCAGACGCCGACGCTGGTCACGCCAAGCCGCATTGCAGAAGTATGAGCAGCCCCCGGAGTGTGATCAACGCAATCATGTGGCACATCGCAGCCATAACGTTGTCGGGCCCGGGTGATATCAGTGGCGTGGATGACACGCGGAGACCAGGTCGCCTTCTTCGGCGACCAACTGAGTCAGAGTGTTCTGGTAGGCGGTTTCGTGATCGCGGATGACATCCGGTGACGGACTGATTACCGGGTCTTTCCGTATGTCCTGCACCAGCGCCACCGCTTGTGCGGATAGGTCGGCGATCCGATGCAGGTGGCGCGAAATATCCGGTGTAGACACTTGCCGCGCATAGGTTTTCAGCTGATCCGACCAGTCCTGGTATCTGTTCAGGCCGGGATCACCAGGGGTGATCAACCGAGCGTCGAACATGTCGGGGTGTGCGTGGATGAAGTCGACGACCGAGTCGGCGGTGCGGCAATCCGGTGTTTGCTTATCGAATTGTCCGGAAAGATATGCCACTATTCCGAAACCGATTCCCACCACGACAACCATCACCACCGCCACCCAGGTGCGCCGTTTCGGCAATGCGACCGAGTCCTCGGTCTCGGCGGCCGCCGCCGCTGCTTCAGGGATGTCGGCGGCGGCGCCGCGTAGAAACTCAACGCGTTGCGATATCCGCTGCTGCTTGTGAGACGTCCATGCGAAGTTGGCTGCGAAGAACAGCGCGAATCCCACCCATAGCAGGCCGCGTCGTGGGTCGCGGGCGATGAACGCCAGGACCCCAACCAGGATGTAGATCGCGGGCACCCACCATTTCGCCGTTGATTGCCATCGGCCGGCGCGGCGCAGATACGCCAGGTTTATGGTGCCGACCCGGATCGCTGCCGCCACAACCCGCGAATCGGAGGGAACCTCGCCGCGCCGCAATGCCTTCATCACATGGGTGCGCTGCTCGTGGTTTAGCCCGGTGAGTGCCGCGGCGTAGCTTCGTTGCACCGGGTTTTGGATGACAACCACCGGTGCGGCGACGGCCAGGCTGAACCCGGCCAGCGCCACCAGGGCCCACAGCCATCCGGTCGAGGCGACAAAATTCGGGAACAGCGCCGCCCCAATCGCGGTGAGCATCACCGCGGTCAGCAAGGCGCTGACCAGCCAACGCACCCACCACGGCGCGACCACCATCCCAGCCCACATGCCAGCGAGTCTGTCAAAAGCCGCTGCGGGGTGGCCGTTTGCCTCGAACCGCGCGCCCCCGAGCTCGGCGGATCGCGAGCCGGGGCGCGTAGTCGGTTTCCGAACGCTGCGACTCATCACGACGCCGCCCGGCTGCGAAATGCCTGGGCGAGCAAGGCGGTGAGGCGGCGACACTCGCCGTCGGCTAACGGCACCCGGTCAGGAGCCTGATCCCACGGAGCCAGCCCAAAATTCGCATCCGTCGGCCGCCGCGGAATGAGATGGGCGTGCACATGCTCCTCGCGGTTGCCGAGGACAGCGACATTCACCCGCACGACGTCGTTCAGGCCGCGGAGGATCCGCGCCGCGGTCTGCACGTCCCGCGTGAAGTCCGCCAACACGTCAGCGGGCATCTCGTCGAGGTGGTTGAAGTGCGGGCGCGCCGCAACGATGAGGCGGCCCGGGAAGCGCCCGTCGTCGTAGAGGCCGACGTCGGCCGCCGGCAGCGCTGCCAGCGGGATCCGCAGCTCGAAACCGCAACGTGGGCAATGGATCACGCGCTCGCACCTTCCTTGCCGGCGTCAGCTCCATGCATGAGGATGTCGCCGGCCACCAACACGCCACCGCGGTCGGTGACGAGCCCGTTACGCAGCAGTTCGCGCAGGTAGGTGGAGAAGGTGCCCGACGTCGCGGCAATTTGCGCCTGCTCGCTGATTTCTTCCCGGGTCAGGCCATGCGGGTAGGCGCTGATCAGGGCCTGCAGCATGCGGCCGGCCCCGGCGCGCAGGATCTTCAGGTAGTGCTGCTGCAGCTCGCGGCCGGTCATTGGCGCGGGCCGACCACCCAGGTAGGCGAAGCCGGCATCGCTAAGGGTGGTCCCCTCCGGTGTTTCGTCGAGCAGCCCTGCGCGGCGAAGCTCACGAAGGTAGGTCGACCAGGTGCCGGAGGTGTGTTTCATCTTGGCGACCGTGCCCCACTGGGCATTGGTGAGCCGCAGCGGCGCCATTCGGCCCAGCGATTCGAGCATGCGGACCGCGCCCGCCCGGAATCGAAGGACATCCTCAGGTGGGCTGCCGGTGGCCGTCACCTCGACGGCAGGCGCTGGCGCGGCTGCTGGGGTGGGCACGTCGCTCGATCGCGAGGGCGTGACGTGGCGCGGGCGGGCGGGCACGGTCGCAAGCGGGGGGTGGGCCCGCAGCGGGCCGGCTGCTGCCGGGGAATCCAGTGCGGTGATCGCCGTGTTGATGAGTTCTGCTGCGCTGTAAAGTGTTTCGGTCATGCCGGGCGGCAGCTCGGCTGGGCGTGCCAGGAGGTCGTCGATCCGGTCGCGTAGTTCGGCGATGGTGTCATCCTTGGCGGCCAACTGCTGCTCGTAGTCGCTGACTTTCTCGGCAAGCAGTCGCTGGTCGGCGCGGGCGGCGTCAAGTTCCAGGGACAGTGATTTGACGGTGCGGCGCAGCGCGGCTGGGTCGTTGTCCTTGGCGCGTTGAGCGGTGGCCGCGATCTCGGCGCTGAGTTTTTCCAAGTCGATGTCTGCCCGGCTCTTCGGGATGATCCGCGCGCGTCCCGGCTCAGGGGTGGCGTGGGAGTCGAAGGTCTCAAATAGCGCGATCCTGGTGCGGGTGAGCAGGCGCAGGAACGCGGGACTCCATACCCACGCTTCACCGGTCTCGAGGGAGGGCAGCGTGGCAATGACCTCGCTGGCCTGGGTGTCGTCGTCGGCGGCGTTGACGCGGATCCAGTCCTGGGCGGCCTTGATGGAGCGCGGCCCGGTCATGCGGAGCAGGATGACCGTTTCCATCAACTCGAGGACTGACTTGGAGACTTCTTGCGGCCGTTGGGTGACGACGGTGAGTCCGATGCCGCGGCTACGGCCGCGTTTGGCGAGGTCTTCCATCGCGCCGAGCAGGCGAGCGGTGTCGGCGGCGGCGCGTTGCGGGATAAGGACATCGGCTTCCTCAACGAGGAGATGCAACGGGTCGCGGTTTCGGGTGTAGAGGCGTTCAGCGAAGGTGGTAGTGAAGGCCCGGGCCCGGGTTTTGCTCATAAGGGACAGGTCGAGCACCGCGGGGACCCGGTCGTCGACGATGAGGTCGGCCAGCAGCTCGCCGGCGGTGGGCTCGAGCGGAACGTCGCCGTGATCGCCGCCGAAGATGACGAACGGTAGACCTGGACCGTTGCCTTTTGGTGAGTGAATGTGAGTTCGCTTGCTCCATCAGGCAGCCTCGCCTTGCGGTGAGGCGGTCCCCGTCTGATCCACCGGGTGGTGGTGCGGGGTTGACGCTTCGTTGCCTGCTGCGTCGCCCGCTGGCGCGGG
>NZ_JACKSY010000045.1:0-7713 GCF_025821985.1 Mycobacterium timonense
CACCCGCTGCCGCCTGACCACCATCACCGACGACAACCCCGACATAGGAGCCAACGACATGCCCGCACTCACCGCCTAACCCACCGGATCACGCAGCACTACACCACTTCCCGGGACTTGACCGGGCAGAAACGTCTGTAGTCGAGGTAGCACCTCGTTGCGGATGAGCTCGAGCATCTCCTGGCCCAAGAGCGGGATCAGCATGGCCCCGTCGGTAAGACGCAGTGCGTACATGTCGGCTATCAGTCCTGCCAACCCGCTGGCGGTGCCGACGTAGAGCAGCGTGTCGGCAGCGGACAGATCCGTAGACTCGGCCAGAGCCGCTCGCGCACACCGGGCCTCGTCGGCGATCACGACATTGATATCCGCTATCACATCGCGCCCGGGGTGCTCGGCGCGCGCAGCAGCCACCTGACGCGCTAGGCGACGCAGATCGGTCGCGCGCACCCGCGTGACGCCGCCGCCGGCGTTGTCCATCCACACCTGCTGGCCGCAGGCGATACCGAGCCGCAACGGTGCTGTGGCCGTGAGGTCGATGTCTGCCGCCCGGCCATCGTGGGTGCACATCGTGGCGAGATCACGATCCCGCCGGATCGATGACGATGGCGAATGCCTTGTTTTCGATGCCGCCCGAGCGGTCCAGCGAGATGAACTTCTCCTCGACGTATTCGTCGATGCAGTGGGGTCCGCCTTCGCGGCCCAGACCGCTTTCCTTGACACCACCGAACGGGTAGGCCGGGTGGATCACATGCCAGTTGTTTACCCAGACCATGCCGGCCTCGAGACGGCGGGCCACCTCCAAGGCATGCGCCTCGCTGCCGCCCCAAACCCCTGCGGAAAGACCGTAATCGGTGTCGTTGGCGATCTTGACTGCCTCGTCGACGCTGTCGTAGGTCAGCACGACCAGCACCGGCCCGAACACTTCTTCGCGCGCCACGCGCATGTCGTTGGTGACATCGACGAGGATGGTGGGTTCGATCCAATAGCCCTTGGCAAATTCGGGGCCCTGCGGTGACCCGCCGCCCAATGCGACCGTGGCGCCCTCCTCGGCCGCGATGCGCAAGTATTCGAGGATCCGGTCGCGCTGGGTGCCCGAAATGACCGGTCCGACATTGGTGGCCGGATCCAGGGGGTCACCGACTCGCAAGGTGGCTGCCCTCGCGATCAGCTTGTCAAGGATCTCGTCGCGCCGACTGCTGGGGATGAGTAGCCGGGTGCCCGCCTCGCACGCTTGGCCGTTGTTGGCCATACAAGCAAACAGGGCTCCGTCGACGGCCATGTCGATGTCGGCGTCGTCGAGAATGACATTGGCGCCCTTGCCACCCAGCTCCAGCGTGACCCGCCGGATCGAGTCGGCCGACTGCCGCAAAATGCTCTTGCCTACCGCAGTGGAGCCGGTGAACGCGACCTTACGTACACCGGGATGGCCGGACAGATACGCCCCGACGGGCTCCCCGTCGCCGGTGACCACGTTGAGCACCCCGGGAGGCAGGCCCGCGGCCTCGAATTCGCGGGCCAACTCAAGCAGCAGCAGCGGCGCATGCTCGTCCGGCTTGAGTATGAGCGAGTTGCCGGCGACCAGGGCGGGCCCAATTTTCCAGACCGCGGTGAGCAGCGGGATGTTCCAGGGCACAATCGCTGCGACCACACCCAGGGGCTCGCGCACCACGATGCCCTCGGCAGCAACCGGTTCGATGGTCGGGCCCGGCGTCTCCCACTGGTAAGTCGGGGCAATGGCAGCCAAGTACTGCAGCTGGGCGACCGATAGCCCGACGTGCAGGGCGCCGGTGATGCGGATGGTCGCACCGTTCTCCTTCGACTGCAGTGCGGCCAGCTCATCGCTGCGCGCTCCGAAACGTTCGGCCACTGTGTTGATGAGCGCGGCGCGTTCGGCCACAGGTGTGTGCCGCCACTTCCCTTCCTCGAAGGAGTGTGCGGCCGCGGCGACGGCCGCGTCCACGTGGGTCGTGGTGCCCTTGGCGACGGTGGCCACCAACTCTTCGGTTGCGGGACTGCGGATCTCGTAGCGGTCGTCGGCGTCGGTCCACTGTCCGTCGATGTACATCAGGTAGTGGCGGGTCATAAGTGTTCCTCTGGTGCGGCGTCGTTTTGGTATGCGGCTGGCGGGCGGCGGCTTGATGAAACCTCCCCGCCGCTTGCGGCCGAAGTCCTCGCAATCGTCTCGGAGCTCTCAGACACCCTGGACATCGGACCAGATCAGGACGTGGGGTCCCGACGGTGTTATCCCACCAGCGATGACGGGTCGAATCCCTCGGCCCAGTACTCGGGCGTCACGATCGGCAGTCCGAGTTCCTGGAGCACCGGGGTGTCGTTCCAGTAGGTAGTTTCGCGCTCGATCTTGCCGTTGGCGTCGAGCTGGTGCCAGGTGATGCCCCTGGTGCTCAGCGTCTTTCCGTTGGTCGGAACTCCCCGGTAGGTTTCCAATGCCTGGCCGGTCCAGTCCCACAGGATGACCACGGCGGGGTTGCCGCCGACGCCGGCGAGCTGGAACGCCTCGGTGACGGTGAAGGTGTGCAGCCCGACACCGGTGGTGGTGTCCTTGTTGGCAAACGGTGCCAGCCGCGGATACAGCTCGTCCTTGGTGATCGCGGTGTCGATCACATGATCGGAGTCGGCATGGTCGTCGTACACCAGATCCTCGGCGTAGAGGTCGACTGCGGCCGCCGTGTCGGTGGTCAGCGCCGCCGCCCAGGTCCGCGCGTGAGTGGTGGCCAGTGGCGTGTCTAAGCTCATAGTGTTCGCTCCTTTCAGACCAGTGCCGCAGACTTGCTGACGCTGACAGGGTCCACCGGCAGACCGAGATCGCGCACCGCGGTAGCGCAATCCCAGAAGCTCTCCTCACGTTTGATGCGCCCGTCGGCGTCATAGATGTGGAAGGTGATGCCGCGGGCACCGGGGACCTTGCCGTTGGTGGGCACGCCGACGAAGGCAGCTGCGGTCGGAGCGTTCCACGTCCAGCGGTAGATGGCGGCCTTGTCGTCGCCGACGACCTCATCGATCCGGAAGTTGTTGATGCCGATGCCGTTCTCGGTGTCAGCGTTGGCGTAGGGAGCGAATACTCGCAGTAGTTCGTCTTTGGACGTGATGGACTGACCGAGAATGGGGTCCTCAAACAAGAAGTCGTCGGCATAAAGAGCGACGACGGCTTCAGGGCTCTCCCGGAAAGCCTTCAACCATTTGACGGCAAATGCGTGGCTCATAACGGATTGTCTCCTCGCTGATGTAGTGCACAACTACGTTCCGACGCTATTGGCGGAATCTCCGGGCGACTACTACCGACAGGGGGATACGGACTGTCCGTCGGGGGGAGGCGGCGCGCAGGGTGTCCGCCACGGGCGGCGCCGTCCTCCCCGACGTTGGATCGAGTTCCCCCCTGTGAGGGGTGCGCACCGCGGCACATCAAGAGCAGCATCGGCACAACCACAAAGGAGCGCGCGATAACGCCGGGAATGAAATGGAGTCGTAGATGCTGCAACAGGACCTGACCGACGAGGACTTCGGGCCATGGTTCGCCAAGGCGCAGGAAGTCTCGCAGTTTTTCCGCGAAATCGGCCCCCGATACGATCAGGAAAACACTTTCGCCTACCCCTCGATCGAGGTGTTCAAGAATTCCGGGTTGGGCGCCTTACCGATACCGAAAGCGTTCGGGGGGCCCGGAGGCAACATTCTGCAGGTGTCCAAGGTCGTCTCGGAGCTGTCCCGGGGCGATTCGGCGATTACGTTGGCCTACAACATGCACTACATCATGGTCGGCATCGCCGGGAACTTGATGACCGAGGAGCAGAACAAGTATTGGCTGGGCCGCGTCGCCGACGGCGACCTGATGTTCGGCCCGTTTTCCGAGCAGCGCGCCGGGTTTTCCGGCCTGGCCGACATGCAGGCGGTCCCGCAAAAGGGCGGCGGCTGGCGGCTCTACGGTAAGAAGACCTGGGGCACCCTCTGTGAAGCCGCCGACATCATCACCACCAACGCCACCGAGACCGACGCCGACGGCAACCTGCCCGACACGTTCGACGGCCGCGTCGCCGCCGAGAAGCTGTTCATCGGGGAGTTCAAGCTCGACGAAAACCTGCAAGGCGACGGCATTCGCATCGACAAGACCTGGGACGCGCTGGGCATGCACGCCACCGGCACCCAAACGATCGTGTTCGACGGCTACTTCGTGCCCGAGGACGGCTTTGTCTCACCCTGGCGCGCAGGGGCTTTCGGTGTCTTGGAATGGGCCTCGTTGATGTTCGCCAGCATCTACTACGGCATGCAGCAGCGCATCCTCGAGGAATCCGTCAAAACGCTGTCAAAGAAACACCTGGGGGCCACGTTCGGCGCGATCGTCGCCGCCGACACCGAGGTCAAGAAAGTCGGGCACATCATCGACGGCATCGGCGACATGGCGTCTCGGGTGGAATGCTCGCGACGCGTCCTGTACCAAACCTGCCAGGACCTGATCGACGGCAAAGACAAACTGTGGGATCCGGAGCTGCGGTTCCCCTACCTGGGCCTGGCCAAGACCTTCATCGCCGACAATGTGCTGCATATGTCCCGGCACGCGATGAGCATGGTGGGCGGTTCGTCGTTCCGGAAAGGAACGATCTTCGAACGCTTGTACCGCGATTCGGCCGCATCGCTGTTTCAACCGCTTAACGCCGACCAGACCCGCACCTACATTGGTGAGTTTCTGCTCAACAAGGCAGCCCAACCAGCACCGCAAGCCTAGATCGGACTCAAGGTTTGCCGCCGTCGACGACCACCGCGACGGCGGCAAACCGTGTGAACACGAACTATCCAGTGCCAGTGCAGCTTTCAACCAACACCCGAACATTGCCCCTCGTCGTCACCGCACGTGCAGGCACATTACTCTGGGAAAGGGCGATCAATGTCGCAGGAAGCTTTCATCTATGAGGCGATCCGCACTCCCCGCGGCAAACAGCGAAACGGGTCGTTGACCGAGGTCAAGCCGCTCAACCTGGTGGTCGGGCTGATCGACGAAGTGCGTCGCCGCAGTCCCGACCTCGATGAGACTCTGATCAGCGACATCGTATTGGGTGTCGTCACCCCCGTCGGTGATCAGGGTGGCGATATCGCCCGCACCGCCGCACTGGCCGCAGGGCTGCCCGACACCACCGGCGGTGTGCAACTCAACCGCTTCTGCGGCTCGGGTCTAGAGGCACTCAACATCGCCGCACAGAAAGTCCGCTCCGGGTGGGATGATCTGGTACTGGCCGGCGGTGTCGAATCGATGAGCCGCGTGCCGATGCTCTCCGATGGTGGCGCCATGTTCAACGACGTCACCTTCACCTACGACCATCACATCGCGCCGCAGGGCATCGGCGCCGACCTGATTGCGACCCTGGAAGGCTTCACCCGCGAAGACGTGGACGCCTACGCCCTGCGTAGCCAGCAACGCGCCGCGGCCGCGTGGTCGGGCGGTTACTTCGCCAAGTCGGTTGTGCCGGTGTACGACCAAAGCGGACTGCTCATCCTCGACCACGACGAGCATATGCGCCCCGGCACCACCGCCGAGAGCCTAGCCACACTCAAGACCGCGTTCGACAAGATCGGCGCACAAGCCGGATTCGATGACGTGGCGCTGCAGCGCTACCACTGGGTCGAGACGATCAACCACGTCCATACCGGTGGCAACAGCTCCGGCATCGTCGACGGCGCCGCCTTGCTGCTCGTCGGTTCGGAAAAGGCCGGCACCTCACAGGGATTGACGCCGCGGGCGCGAATCGTGGCCACCGCGACCAGCGGCGCCGATGCCACGATCATGCTCACCGGCCCCCAGCCGGCCACTCAGAAAGCACTCGACCGTGCCGGTCTCACGCTCAACGATATCGACCTTTTCGAGCTCAACGAGGCGTTCGCCTCGGTGGTGCTCAAATACCAGCGCGATTTGGACATCCCCGACGAGAAGCTCAACGTTAATGGCGGCGCGATCGCGATGGGGCATCCGCTGGGCGCCACCGGCGCCATGCTTATTGGAACCATGGTCGACGAGCTGGAACGGCGCAATGCGCGCCGCGCTCTGATCACGCTGTGCATTGGCGGCGGCATGGGTGTGGCCACCATCATCGAACGCGTCTAAGCAACAAGCCGAAAGACCAAGAGGACCAAAGGCTATGGCAGAGAACACGATCACGTGGGACATGGACGCCGACGGCATCGTCACCCTGACACTTGACGACCCCACCGGGTCGGCCAACGTGATGAACGAGCACTACCGGCAGTCCATGCATAAGACGCTGAAACGGCTTGCCGCCGAACAGGAGTCGATCACCGGCGTCGTGATCACCAGCGCGAAGAAGACCTTCTTCGCCGGTGGTGACCTGAAGTGGATGATCAGCCTCGGCCCGGAGAGCGCCGGACATGCGTTCGATCTTGTCGAGCAGGTCAAGAAGGATCTGCGCGCGCTGGAGACGCTGGGTAAGCCGGTGGTGGCCGCGATCAACGGGGCTGCCCTCGGCGGTGGTCTCGAGCTCGCGTTGGCGTGTCATCACCGCATCGCCGCCGACGTCAAGGGTGTCGCGGTCGGACTGCCCGAGGTGACGTTGGGCCTGCTGCCCGGTGGGGGCGGGGTGGTGCGGACGGTACGAATGCTGGGGATCCGCAAGGCGTTCACCGAGGTGCTGTCCCCGGGAACCCGGTTTCGGCCGGCCCAGGCCAAGCGGGCCGGGTTGGTCGATGAACTCGTGTCGTCGGTCGACGAGTTGGTGCCGGCGGCCAAGGCATGGATCAAAGCCCACCCGGACGCACACACCCAGCCCTGGGACGTCAAGGCCTACAGGATGCCCGGTGGCACCCCTGCCTCGCCGGAACTGGCGGCGATCCTCCCGACGTTCGGGTCAAGCCTGCGTAAACAGCTCAAGGGCGCGCCCACCCCGGCACCGCGGGCGATCTTGGCCGCCGCCGTCGAGGGCGCGCAGGTGGACTTCGACACCGCCAGCCGCATCGAGAGCCGTTACTTCACGCAGCTGGTCACCGGCCAGGTCGCCAAGAACATGATTCAGGCGTTCTTCTTCGATCTGCAGCACATCAACGGCGGCGGCTCACGCCCGGATGGCATCGAGCCGGTCAAGATCAACAAGATCGGCGTGCTCGGCGCCGGCATGATGGGCGCGGGCATCGCCTACGTCTCGGCCAAGGCCGGATACGAGGTTGTGCTCAAGGACGTCGAGATCGAGGCCGCCAAGAAGGGCAAGGCCTACTCGGAAAAACTTGAGGCCAAAGCCCTTCAGCGTGGCAAGACCACCGAGGAGAAGAGCAAGGCGCTGCTGGACCGCATCACGCCGTCCGCCGACCCGGCCGACTTCAAGGGCGTCGACTTCGTGATCGAGGCAGTGTTCGAGAACCAGGACCTCAAGCACAAGGTGTTTCAGGAGATCGAGGACATCGTGGAGCCGAACGCGCTGCTCGGCTCCAACACCTCGACGCTGCCGATCACCGGTCTGGCGACCGGCGTGAAGCGCCAAGAGGACTTCATCGGGATCCACTTCTTCTCCCCGGTGGACAAGATGCCGTTGGTGGAGATCATCAAGGGCGAGAAGACTTCTGACGAGGCGCTGGCCCGGGTGTTCGACTACACGCTGGCCATCGGCAAGACCCCGATCGTGGTCAACGACAGCCGCGGCTTCTTCACCAGCCGCGTCATCGGCACCTTCGTCAACGAGGCGCTGGCCATGCTCGGTGAGGGCG